>JAJFTX010000134.1 GCA_021372715.1 Methanobacterium sp.
CTTTTCACTAAACCTGGCACATTTGAACTTAATATTATCTATTCTGATGAGATTTTAGAAGAAGCTCCTTATAATGTTAACATAACCATCAACGACCATGATTATTCCTTTGTTAAGAAAAACTCCCGAAACATTGCCAGCACAGTAGCAGCAAGATTAGGAACCTGGAAATTTCCCATAGTATCAGTAAAACCAAGTATGCTAATGGAAAAACCAGGTCACTTTGACATAACTCTTGAGAAGGGAGGAGAAAAGTAAATGGTTAGAGATAGACTGCTAAGGGCTGTCTTCGGATTTTTAATAAGACGCCGAGTTATTAGCATCGGTACCAAATATTATCCCACCAATGACTTGGAAAGGGAATATGTAGAGATGATCAATTACACTCACACCATGCTCCTGGAAGTTCAAAAAGCGCATATAACCACGGGGAACATATTCCAGAATGTTCTTAAAGAAGTAGGTTCTGGTAACATCCCTGAAAACCGTAGATTCTTGGAATTAAAACCAGCTGAAAATGATGTGAATGAATACGCCCTTCTCAGTAATATAATCATGGGAAGTGATCGATATCTATATGTGGAGATCTTCCAAAGAAACAGGAATATAATAGATGAATTCGTTAAATTAATAAAGGATAATAATGGGAATATTATAGAAAAAAGCGATAGTGAGATAGTTTCAAGGCTTTTATCAAAGAATGACGCCATAAGAGTTTCAATTGAACTCATCAGATTGGGAATAGATCGGATTATTGAGGTACGTGCTGCTGTGGGTATGACCGGGGCAGCGGCAATAGAAAGATCCATCAATCTTAATCGAGAAATAGGAGAGGTATCAGGAGTTGGGTTCACCAAATTAGGTGGAGAGTTCGCCATAGTATTCTCCTCTAAGATTGGTAAATTAGAAGGAACACCTGTAGTGTATGATAATTATCTATTTATAGATGTCATTGACTCCACCGGATTCATATCAGAGTATGGCAGAGACCGACTGGTGGAGATAATGAATGAGATACAGAATTTCATCCAGTCAGAATGTAAAGGTAAGATAGAAGGATATCGTGTAGGTGGAGACGACCTCATAGCTAACTTACCCACAAAAGACGCTGCATTAAGAGCTGGTATCGATTCCGCTTGGCATGCGTTAAATAATGGAGCCAGATTAAGAATCGGAGTGGGTAAAAGCAGAAGAGAAGCTGGTGAAAGAGCACAAATGGCAGATAATATTAAAATATGGAATAACAGTCCCGTGATGGTTTTTGACCTAGCTGATGGGATCTACGCCTATTATATCCCCTCTGAATTCACCAGAACGGTAGTGGGCTTCCTATCAGATAAAACAGGTCAAATAATTTTCATTTTCATTTTCGTATTTATTCTAACCCTTATCGGTTGGAACCTGATGGGTAGGAACATAGGTGGCTATGTTCTAGGCGGCTGGGAATTAGGTGTCTTTGCAGTTGCTTTAGCTCTCATATATGCTATTACCAGATGAATTCATAGTTACAATTACATAAAGAAATGTATATTTTATCTACTGCTAGGATTGGTATTTATGAAACCTGAAACACAAGGTAAGTTAATGGTGGCTATGCTGGTTTCTATCATGGCCTTTGGTTTCGGTACAGGAACCGTGATGGTAACTGGACATCTAAATTCTAATCCGTCAATAACACCCAACACAACCCAACAAAGCGAATTCCCAACCATATCAAACTCAGCGGATAATTATAGTAACAGCACATCCTCGAACTTTGAAAACGAAGGATATAATTATCCATCAAACAAAAATAACAATTCATCACAATACAACTAATGAAACTATATATTGTTGGAAAAATCATTTATAACATTATTTTTATAAATTACATCAAACTATAACGTGATACTTAAAAAAATTAAATTATTTAAATCTAATCAAACTAAAAATGATTTAAATCTAAATTATGATTAGAAAACAAAAAAATTTAAAATCTTTTTATGAGGCATAATAAATGAAATTAATAACTGGTGGGATATGTGCTGTTGAAGGAGTTATTGCAGCAGGTTCCTGCAAAGACGAATATGGAGTAGCCATTATAGTAAACGAAAATAGCACAGCATCGGCTGTTTTCACTAATAATAAGATACAGGCAGCCCACATCACCATCTGTAAAGAATCCTTGAAAAATAACCAGCTTTCAGCCATTGTAGCTAATAGTGGCAATGCAAACTGCTGCACAGGGACTGAAGGATTAGATAACGCCAGAGAAATGGCAGAAATAGTTTCAAAAAATCTTAAAATTGAATCAAATGATATTGCAGTGGCTTCAACTGGAGTGATAGGGAGAAGACTTCCCATGGACCAGATAATAACATTAATAGATAAAGCATCAACTAAACTTGAAAACTCTCCCAAAGCTTCTAAAGATGCTGCTGAGGCTATTATGACAACTGATACATTTCCAAAAGAATTAGCAGTTGAATCAGAACTAAAAAATGGTCAAAAATTTGTGATAGGAGGAATAGCTAAGGGATCTGGAATGATTGCTCCTAATATGGGTACATTACTTGGTTTTTTAACCACTGATATCCAAGCATCTCCTCTAGAGCTTGAAGAAGCCTTAAAGAAAGCAGTTGAGAAAACCTTCAATATGGTGGTAATCGATGGTGATGTTAGCACTAATGATACTATAATTATAATGGCCAACGGAAAATCCGGCAGAATAGATGAAAATTTTCAGGAAGCTCTGGAATACTTATGTTCCCAACTAGCCCGTATGCTGGCCCGTGATGGTGAAGGAGCAACCAAACTAATGGAAGTCAAAATAACCAGTTCTAAAAGTATTGAAGAAGCCCGTAAAGCAGCTAAAGCAGTTGTACAATCGTATCTGGTTAAATCTGCACTTTTTGGTGGAGATCCCAACTGGGGCCGAATAGCTGCAGCGGTAGGTTACTCAGGTGCAGAAATAAATGGAAAAACGATGACCATTCAACTGGAAGGATCCCATAATAAAGTTAAAATCATAGAAAACGGACATGTGAAAGCCTTCGACGGATCACCGGAACTGGAAACAGCTGAAGAGATCATGAAGGAATCTGAAATAAAAATAGAGATTGACTTATCACTGGGTGAATATGAAGCAGTTGCCTATGGTTGTGATCTGACCTATGATTATGTGAAGATCAACGCAGAGTACACTACTTGAAACTTTAAAAAAGTTTCATCAAATGATTAAAACTTATAAATTCTAAAATAAGAATTATTGAAATTTTAAAAAAATTCCATCAAAAGATTATAACCTAATAAAATTAAAAATAAAGATGAAATTATAAGAAAAAGAAATAATCACATTAAAATTGAGGTTAATTCCATGGAAACAGTTAATATACTTGTGGAAGCACTGCCCTATATTAAAAAATTTCATAAGAAAAAAATAATGATTAAATACGGGGGCCATGCCATGATAGATGCCCAGGCAAAAAGCTCCACAGCCAGAGACACCGTGCTTCTGAAGTACGTGGGCATGAAACCCATTGTAGTTCATGGTGGGGGCCCTGAAATCTCCCGTTCCATGAATAAACTGGGTAAAGAACCCCAATTCATAGAAGGACTTCGTGTGACTGATCAGGAAACGATGGACATCGTGAAAATGGTGTTGGTTGGGAAGATAAACACAGAAATCGTTGCCAATATAGGTCTACATGGAGGTAAAGGAGTTGGTCTTTCTGGAAAAGATAATCAACTTTTAATGGCCAGTAAAAAAGCCCCACATGTAATAATCAACCATATGGGAGAAGAAAAAATGGTAGATCTAGGTTTAGTCGGGGAGATAGAATCAATTAACCCTGAAATAATCGACGTACTTACCTCCAATGATTACATACCAATAATATCCCCTATAGGTGTTGATGAGCGGGGCGAAACTTTAAATCTTAATGCAGATACTGTTGCTGGTGATCTGTCATCCCAGGTGGATGCGGAAAAATTAATAATACTCACTGATGTACCAGGAATCCTAGAAGACCCTGATGACCCAGATAGTCTAATTAAAAAGACTAATATTGATGAAATATTGGAATTAATAGATAATAAAACAGTTAAAGAGGGAATGCTTCCCAAAGTATTAACCTGTGTTAATGCCATCGAAAAGGGAGTTTCATCAGCCCATATAATAGATGGAAGAATCAAACACTCCATACTCTTAGAAATATTTACCAAAAGCGGTATTGGAACCATGATAACAAAATAATAGAATAAATCAAAATAAACACATATTTTATTAAGCATTTAATCTTAAATAATTTATCAAAGATACAAATCAGGTGATTAGATTGATAGAAGTAGGAATTATAGGAGCTAACGGTTACACCGGAGGAGAACTTATAAGATTGTTAGATAACCATACCGAAGCAGAAGTCACGGTAGCTACATCTCGAAAATTTGCAGATGTTCCTATCTACAAAGTCCATCCACACCTGCGAAATATTGACTTGAAATTTAAGAAGATAGACCCCTCAGACATAGAAGCTGATCTGGTTTTTACAGCAACACCCCATGGAGCTTCCATGAACATCGTTCCTCAACTGATCGATAAAGGAATTAAAGTGATCGATCTTAGTGGTGATTATAGATTTGATGATCTGGATGTTTATGAGAAGTGGTATGGTTTAAAACAGGAAAATCCACTTGAATCAGTATACGGTCTACCAGAAATTTATCGGGATGAAATAAAAAAGGCAGAACTAGTAGCTAATCCTGGATGTTATCCTACAGGGGCTATATTAGCTTGTTTACCCCTGGCAAATGAGAAATTAATTGATAAAGTCATCGTTGATTCGAAGTCAGGAGTCAGTGGAGCTGGGATAAAACCAACAGATATAACCAATTATCCTAGTATCAGCGACAATATAATTCCATATCTAGTTACCAGTCATCGTCATGGTCCGGAAATTCAGGAGAAATTAGGTAAATTCTGTGATGTCGGTGTATCATTCACCCCTCATCTGGTACCGGTTATAAGAGGCATACTAACCACAGTGCATTCTTTTCCTTCAGAAGATGTGTCATCGGATTATGTAAAGGAGTTATATGATAACTTCTATAAAGGCGAACCCTTCGTATCTGTTTTGGATGTTGGTGAAATTCCTCGATTAAGTTCTGTTCGCGGTTCTAATTATTGCCACATCGGAAGTTTCGATGTAGATGAAAATGGAAGGTTGGTAATTGTCTCAAGTATTGATAACCTTGTTAAAGGAGCATCTGGCCAGGCAATCCATAATATGAATATTATGTTCGGTTTTAATGAAAAAGAATCTCTAAATAACCCGGGATTGCATCCTTAAGATATTAAGATATATATAATTTTTTTAAAATATTTTTATAAAAAAATCTAATTTATGAATCTTAAATTAAAATAGAAAAATAATTTAGCATGATTTATATAATTCAACCGAATATAATATAAAAAAAATAGAATCATTCACATTCATATTTAATAATTAATTTATGTCCAACATTAGAAGCAATACAAAACGTTTATTTAGGTGAATTTATGTCCATACAAGAAAGAATTTTGAAGTCTTATAAACCTTTAATAGCCATACCCGTGATTATAACCCTTATTGCACTGGTTATATTAGCAACTGTGGGTTTAAATCAGGGTATAGATCTAAAAGGAGGTTCAACAGTTGTTATACAACTCCAGAAAGACACCAGTCCCGCTGAACTTAAAACAATAATTTCAGATGGAATAGGCAATGATCAGGTAGAAGTAACTTCTATTTCCAATAATCAGGCCACAGTGGAAATCACTGGTCAAGCAGATTTAGTAAAATTAACCAACGCATTGGGCGGTACCGGTTCTATTATCAGCTTCCAATCCGTAGGAGCTCTATTGAGTACTCAGGCATTAAATCAGGTTTATTATGCTATAGGATTTGCCTTCCTGTTCATGGCCATCACGGTTTTCATTGTATTTAGAAATTTCGTACCCTCCATGGCTGTGATCCTAGCTGCCCTTTCTGATATAATAATTGCCATGGGAGGAATGGCTATTTTCGGAATCCCCTTATCAGTAGCTTCGGTAGGTGCCATTCTCATGCTCATCGGTTACAGTGTGGACACGGACATATTACTCACCACCCGTGTCTTAAAACGCAGGGAAGGAACCATTAATGAAAGAGCGAAAGATGCCATGAAAACTGGTTTCACCATGGCCGCTGCAGCCATAGGTTCCATGGTAACCCTATACCTAGTAGTAGTCTTCCTCATACCTTATGCGTCAACATTAGGTCAGATAGCTTCCGTTCTGATCATTGGACTAGTGGCAGATGTTTTAGCCACCTGGCTGATGAATCTTGGAATTTTAAGATGGTACATGGAGGCTAGAAGATGAAACAAGCATTAATCGACTTTTTCAAAGATTATCAAGTAATATTAATTATCATACTCTTAATTGGAAGTGTGGCCTCCATATCCATTTTCGGCATACAGGAAGGTCTTGATCTTAAGGGAGGTTCTCAGATAAATATTCATCTGGAAACTCCGGTAGATACTAATACCATGAGTACGGTAACTGGCGTTCTGGATAAACGTCTGAACGCCTTCGGTGTTAAGGATGTACAGGTTAGGCCAAGTGGAAATCAGGATGTTATAATACAAATAGCCGGTGCAAAACCAGAAGATGTAGAGAATATTGTAGGCACACCCGGTAAATTCGAAGCGAAAATAGGTAACGAAACTGTTCTGGTAGGTTCAGACATAGTAACTGTGAAAACTTACACCGTAGAAGGAAACACCTGGCACGTACCCTTTACCATAACTACAGAAGCAGCCAATAAATTCGCTGAATTGGCAAAAGGTAAAGCAGGTCAGCCTGTGGATATGTATCTTGATGATAATCTGGTTTCATCACCACAGTTAGATCCCGGACTGGCTAATGGAGTGGCCTCTACGGATGTGGAAGTTTCCGGTTCAGCGGAAACTCCGGCACAGGCACAGCAGCAGGCTAAGAATATTCAAACTGTATTACAGTCAGGTTCCCTGCCGGTTAAGGTTACAATCACTGGAATAAGCAGTGTTTCTGCCGAATTAGGGACCCAATTCAAAAACGGGGCTTTAATTGCAGGATTTTTAGCATTGGTAGTAATATCAATAATTATATTCTTCCGCTACCGCACCCCCAAACTGGTTATACCCATCATATTCACCAGTATCGCTGAACTGATACTGATACTGGGAGTTGCTTCTGTAATACACTGGAACATAGATTTAGCTGCTATAGCCGGTATACTGGCGGCTATTGGTACAGGAGTAGATGATCAGATAATCATAACCGATGAAGTTCTAAAGGGAAAGAGAGACCTTAAAAAAACGGGTAAAAAACAAAGTAAAAAATCCAATAAAGCTAAAAAGCCTAAGAAAGGTAAAAAAGCAAAATCTACAGGTAGAAGAATCACTAAAAGAATAACTGGATTTAGAGTTAGAATAAAAAGCGCATTCTTCATCATATACGCATCTGCAGCAACCCTTATAGCTGCAATGTTACCTATAGCATATATCGGATTCACCAGAGGAACTACAGGAATTGGTGTTTTAACCGGTTTTGCCTTCACCACCATCATAGGTGTCCTGATCGGTATATTCATCACTAGACCGGTCTATGCTAAATTTATGGAACTCATCTACGGTAATGATTAAATTAAAGTAATATTTATCTTCGTCTAAGGTTGAAAAATGAAAAAACCAAGGGAAATGAAGGTTAAGCCCATAAAGAATGGGACTGTCATTGACCATATAAAGGCCAATAAAGCACTTAGTGTCCTTAATATTTTAGGACTACCCAGTGAAGAAACTGCGGTGACCATCGCCATGAATGTCCAATCCTCCCAGATGGGAAGTAAAGATATCGTTAAAATTGAAGGAAGGGAATTGGCACCTAAAGAAGTTGATAAAATCGCACTTATCGCCCCCAAAGCCACCATAAACATTATAAGAGATTATGAACTGGTAGAGAAAGGTAAGGTTAATCTTCGAGATGAAATATACGGTATTTTAAAATGTCAAAACCCTAATTGTATAACTAACACAGAGGAACCTGTGGAGACACGATTCTATGTTATTGGAAAAGGTCCCGTAACCCTTAGATGTTATTACTGTGAGAGAATTATGTATGATGATGAGATAGAATCACAGCTCTAAATACCAAATAATACCCTATTTTTTCTTATTTATATAATACTCAAAACTATAGAGTTTTTGATGTTTTATATGTTAAAATTATAATCTGCAAGGCTTATATTATTAATAACAGATTTTAAAAATAAAAGAGAGGAAGTTTAAATTATATGGGGTGAAAAAAATGCAGATTTTAACAGAATATTTGGAGCTTAAAATAATTGACCGGATAAAAATTATAGATATAACCCAAAATATTAATGCAGCATTAGCTGAAAGTGGTTTAAGAATGGGCATAGTCAATATATACAGTAAACATTCCACATCTGCAGTTTTCATAAACGAGAATGAATCTGGACTTTTAGATGATTATTTAAACTTAATTCAGTCCCTTGTTCCATCCAATGGTAATTACAAGCATGATCGTATAGATAACAATGCTGATTCCCATTTAAGATCATTTATTATAGGAAACAATGAGACTATACCCTTCCAAAACGCCAAAATGAGCCTGGGTACCTGGCAGAGTGTTTTCTTCCTGGAGATGGACGGTCCAAGAAACAGAAAGGTGACCATAACCATCATGGGAGATTAAGCCTTCTTATATTATGAAAAATATATATAAAAATAGTAAATTGAATATAAAAATTTAATAATTAATGATCTTATACAGGTTTGATTTGATTTGATAGAATATGTTTTTGGCCTGGCTGTCAGGGCTTTGATCTTCGATGACGATGGTAAGATTCTCATACTAAAAAGATCCACTGAATCAAAAACTAATCCTGGAAAGTGGGAACTTCCCGGGGGGAAAGTGGATCAGGGCGAATCCTTTGACAAAGCACTTGTAAGAGAAGTTTATGAGGAAACTGGCCTTAATATTACCCTGGAAAATGTAATCGGAGCATCTCAGCAGAATTTACCCCTAATTAGGGCTGTTCATATTATAATGGCCGGAAAAATAGAAGAAGGTGAATTGAACCTAAGCAGCGAACATGAAGGATACGCCTGGGAGTTTTTAGAGAATCTATCTGATTATGAACTGGCTGATTGGTTAGAGTACTTCATATTGCAAAGAAAGGAAACATCCATTGCTCATGATGATGAAGATTCAGAAAGCCTTTTAAATCCCTGGATTAAAACCATCAGCACTTCTGTAGATAGGATAAGGGGCAAAAAATAGAATTGATATTTTTTTAAATTTTTAAATTACCAGTTTAATTCATATTAAATTCCAGTTCAAAGGCCACCACAGGATATTCCAATTCAAAATTGGATATTACCATGGGGTTTAACTCTCCAAAAAATCCTTCAACCACTGAGGAAGTGTCATTTTCTTTAATTGTTTTAAGTTTAGCACATCTCCCCTTTATAAATGAAGGATGTTCTATAGACTTTATATTCATTTCTAAGCCTAGATTACTCATCAAAGATGCGGTTATAGATTTTATCTCCGTGAAGTTGGCAGTTGAATGGGTTATCAGGGCAGCCATCTTCCGTACGCCTCGAGTATTAGTTTCCGCTGTTTGATCCAGATAGACTACCTCGCCCACTTCAAATATTTTCTGGGGCAACTCTTCATGTTTGTTATCTTCTAAAAATTCCATCAACCCATTTATAAGACTTTTCCTAATCATAGTACGGTCTTGGCTTATGGGCTGTGCCACCACTACCCTATCATCTGTGTTTAGGTTCATCTTGCGGTAATGTTGCTCTTCACTGGTGAGCATAAGGCTCATCACTTCATTAAAACCCAATCCAATCATAATTTCCCGTAGATTATTTTCAAATATCTTACCCGGATCCTCGGAAGCTAACATCATCACATCTGGCAGATATGCTTTGATCTTTCTAAAATCGTAACCTATAGCCACATTTTCAATTATATCCACTTCATGGAGTATATCTATACGGTAGGGTGGTATGGAAACTTTAATTTCCTCTTCATTTATAACTTCCGCATCTAACCTGACCCGACGAATCATCTCTACCATCTGCGATGTTGTAGAATCGATTCCTATCATTTTTTGAGCATTTTTAACCTTTAATATTCTTTCTTTAGGTGTTAGATCTGGTGCTTGTATGTTTTTATCAACATAAATAATGTCCATGGTCTTAATTCTAGCACCTGCCTCTGCGAAAGATGTAGTAATAATATTCAGGGTGTGATTAACCGCTTTTTCATCGGTTCCAGTGACATCCACCAGTACATTTTTGGTTTCTTTAGTGAGTTTGGTGAGTTCCCCGTTTATTATAGGTGGCATGGAAAGTACGTTATCTTCATCATCCACTATTAAAGGATATTTATCGAATCTATCTAATATATGGGCGTATTTAACTCCTTTTTTATGTTCTTTGAGAATTTCCTCCAGATTCATCTCTTCTTCAGTTTCTAGAGGTATGAATGATGTTTCAAGAGGATTTGCTGCTTTATAATAGAAAGGAGGAGTTAAAACATCTAAGTTATGGATTCCAATGGCAATTTTTTTCCTATCCCTTCCCAGAACCCAATGTAGATCTTCCTGGAATTCCATGAGCTGTACCAGCTTTTCATCATCTAGTCTAATGTTCTCCACTATGGCACATGCTGTATAGGGCCTGATCTGGGCCAATTGAGGATCTACAGTGATGCTGGTGTGGGATGGTGATAGATCATATCTAGGTATTCCCAGCTCAATATCCAGAAATCCCTTTAATGTACGTGCTATTCCTTCTACAGAGAAGTGATCAGGTCGATTAGGGAAGAACTCTACCTTTAATTTCTCATCGTCGTAGTCTTCGATATCACTACCTATCATGGGTAGGAGTTCTATTAGCTCCTCATGATCAATGGATCTGCCTAAAAGTTGGTTAATATTATTGTAAGTGAAATTTATAACTGGCATGTAAGTCTCCTAGTTAATTACTATTTTTATTTCTTCAAATTACTATTAAAATATCTACCGTAAATTTTTTTTGAGGTTAATAATGAATTTTTCTTGAAATACTAATATCTTTATCCTGTTTTTAT
>JAJFTX010000043.1 GCA_021372715.1 Methanobacterium sp.
ATATTATTTTAGGATTTCCATTTCCCATTTTAAGTAATGGAGTACCCTTTGAAGCCGATTTTAGTAGTTTATTTGTTAAATTACCCTTAGTTAAATACATCAGTAAAGATTCATTTTTCCTTAAATCTCCTGCAGAATCAGCGGATAATATCTGTATTTCCAATGGCATAAAAAAATCCACCAAGATTTATTTAAATATATAAAACATAATGATACATTCCATATATTTTATTCTTAGGATCTAAAATTTACCTATTTGAATAATATAATTTCTTAAAATTAATTATAATATTAATATATTATGATAAGTGCATAGAATCTAAATAATATTTGCACCAAAAGTTCATAAAAGATGTTAAGGTGATGGAAAATGGAAAAAGTAGTATTAGCATTCAGTAGTGGTCTGGACACGTCAGTATGCATCAAATTACTTCAAGAAAAATATAACCTAGAAGTTATTACCGCCTGCGTTGATGTAGGACAACCCGAAAATGAAGTGGAAAGATCAGCAACAGTCGCCCATGAGATAGGCGTATCAAAACATTACACCGTAGATGCCAAGCAAGAATTTGCTGAAAATTTCATATTCAAAGCAATTAAGGCAAACGCAGTTTATGAAGGATATCCACTTAGCACCGCCCTGGCAAGACCACTTATCGCTATGAAAATAGTTGAAATTGCCCAGAATGAGGGTGCAGTTGCCATATCACATGGATGCACAGGAAAAGGTAATGATCAGTTCCGATTTGAATCTACCATACGTTCATCATCTGACAATCAAATAATCGCACCGGTAAGAGATTTAAATTTAACCAGAAGCGAAGAAATTGAATATGCTAAAAAACATAATATTCCTCTTCCTGTATTTTCCAATTACAGTATCGATGAAAACTTATGGGGAAGGTCCATAGAAGGAGATATACTGGAAGATCCTATGGTTGAAATGCCAGAAGAAGCATTCAACTGGACCAAAAGCAGCACTGATGCTCCAGATGAGCCTCTTAAACTAGAGATTGAATTTAAAGAAGGCGTACCTGTAGCACTGGATGGTAAAAAATTGGATCCTGTAGAAATGATAAAAGAATGCAACCGAATAGCGGGTTCACATGGAATAGGTCGGATCGACATCATGGAAGATAGGATTATAGGTCTTAAATCAAGGGAAAACTACGAAACACCTGGTGCGGTGCTCATAATAACTGCACATAAAGCATTAGAACAGATCGTATTTACCAGGGATGAATTGAAATTCACTGCAAATGTATCACAAACCTATTCTGAACTGATCTACAACGGACTATGGCACGAACCTCTTCGAGAAGATCTGGACTGCCTCATAGATCATATGCAGAAACGTGTATTTGGAATAGTGAGAGTAAGGCTACACAAAGGTAATCTAAGAATAATCGGTAGAAAATCACCATTCAGTCTTTATCAGGAACAGGCAGTTTCTTTCGAAGATAAAGAAACGGATCAACGCGAAATAGTGGGAATGATCAAAAATTATGGTATACAGGCTGCCTGTTATCAAAATATTTGTAAAAAAGAGTGATCTCTAATTAGAAATTTAATTATTTTTTTTTATCTGTTTTTTATTACCGATTATTCCTATTCTTTTAATATCTGTTCCCCATTTTCTTCAAATAGTACATTTAATTATTTATATCAAGTGAATCATAGTCATAAGTGAAATAAATAAATAATAATTTAAGAATAATTAATAAAAACTCTCGGTTTATGGTTTATATGGGCACCAGAATGGAAAGAAAAAAGAAACAAAGAAAAGAAGCCATATTAGATGCTGCAGAAAATTTAATAGCTAAGCAAGGATTCCAGTCAATGACCATGGATCAGGTGGCCAACAAAGCAGATGTAGCCAAAGGAACTCTCTATCTATATTTCAAAAATAGAGAAACTCTATGTGCAGCGGTTTATGCTAGGATCCATGGATTATTAAATGAAAGCATTGCAAAACAGATGTCCATGCACCGTACTGGCTCAGAAAAAATTGTGGCTTTAGAAACGGCACTAATTGGATTTTCCCTTCAAAATCCTCAGAAATGGAAGGCTGGGACTGAACTCTTTCAGATGAAATTCGATGCCCCTGAAGATCCTAACGTACAAGATTCACTGGATGAAGCCAATAAATCAATTCAAATGATGGCTGAAGCTTATCGTCAGGGTATTAAAGAAGGAACTATACTATCAGATGTTGATCCAGTAACCACTGCCATTTACAACCGCATGGCACTTATAAATGCGTTTACTCCCACTTCAGAACAAGAAAAATTATTAGAAATGAATAATATAAGCCAAGAACATTACTTATCAGTATCTTGGAACTTAATTAATAGGTCTATCCATATTAAACCTTCAATTAGAGAAGAAAGTGAAAAACCACTGCTTGAACAAAGATCTAAGAAAGATATAACCAAAGAAATAAAGGGTATGATTGATTCCATGAAATTATCCCGGGAAAACGCTACAGAAATCGTGGCATCCTGGGCTATCCTGAGTAAGATCTTAATGGGGAATCCTGTATTTACCAGTGTGGAAAGATCAGATGAAAGGGTAGTGAATCATATAACCAGATGTCCAGTAAGTTTTAACGAAGAAAAAGATGTTAATACTGCAAAAAATAGTGTAGAAGGATGTCAAAGATTTTGTAAAATCATAGTTGAGACTTTAAATCCAAAATACACACAAAAATTCACCAAACGTATCTGTGCTGGTGATGATTACTGTGAAAGTATTGTGGAGTTAAAGGAGTCTGAATAATTAAAGAAAATAATTATTGTTACTAATAAAATACAAAGTCATTTATTTCCTAGATTTCAATGGGTTGAAAATTCTGTGGGGTTAATAATGGAAGTAACAGCTTTAATAGAAGATACAACCATTAATTCTGAATTATATGCAGAAAAAGGATTATCATTCCATATTCAGAGGGATGAGGATCGAATACTCTTTGATACTGGAGTAACTGGTCGATTTGCTGATAATGCCAGTGAATTAGGAATTGATCTAAAGGATGTGGATGTTACTGCCATATCTCATGGTCATTTTGATCATGGAGGAGGTTTACGCAGATTCATGGAGATAAATAAAGCCTCCCCCGTATATCTGCGCACCCACTCAGAAGGGGATCATTATTTCAAAGGTTTTACCATCATAAAAAGATACATTGGTATGGACAAATCATTGTTTACAGATTATTCCGATAGATTTAATCTAATAAATGAGTTTAAAGAAATCTCACCGGATGTTTATCTTCTAAATAATATAAAAATAAAATATCCCATACCAGCAGGCAGTAAATATCTTTATAAAAAAGAAGGCAATCATTTTGTTCATGATGACTTTTCACATGAACAGATGATGGTTATTAAAGAAGATGATGGTTTGGTTATTTTTACGGGTTGTTCCCATCATGGGGTGTTGAATATGGTGGAAGCTTCTATGGAAAAATTCCCAAAAACACCAATTAAAGGTCTTTTCGGTGGTTTTAATTTCATTGGTTTGCCTTTCTTCAACCATATGGCTGAAAACAAGAGTAATGTTGAAAATATAGGTAAAAAACTCCTAAAGTATCACATTGAGAAAGTTTACACCAGTCATTGTACTGGTAGAAAAGCATATCCCATTCTTAAGGATGTCATGGGAGATAATGTTGATTATTTCGCTACTGGAAGCACTGTAAAAATTTGATTAATAAAAAAACACTTTTAAATGTATTATTTCTTTTTCTTTTTTCCAAATTTTTTTTCTTTGTTAGTCTTTACCAACAAATTTATATAGTAAGATTACCTAGATAAAATAATGGTGGTTATGACTTACATTATAACATTAAATTCGTGGTTATGTGACCATTACCCCAATAATAACCCAAGGTTATGTGAATAATTTCACATTATCTAAGAGAAATAGAAAAACATTTTACAACCTTAAGAATATAAAAGTATAGTCATTAATGACCACAATTCCTTAACATGAGTATCTAAAAGGGGGGGAATTTTTTTATGGATAAAGGTAAAAGAAGCAAAAAGATTTTGCATATCTTCCATGTACTCTGGGAATTTCTTAGGAAAATATGGACTGCTTTAGGAGAAAAACCTAAAGGAGAACATGCAGCAGAGCATCTGGAACATGAAGTTGCTTCTGAATCTGTTTCTAAGTCAGCTGTATCAGGTAAAGCATCTAAAGGTGTGATAACATCTGGTAAAAAGACCATGATCAAATCAACCGCTTTAAAAGGCGGTGCCGGGCTGGGTGCACTGGGTATTGGTACAAAACTTGGTAACCTATTTTCAACAACCAGCGCAGCAGCAGTTGGTTCTACAGGAGCGAAGGGTTCAACCACCCTAGCAGGAGTCATCTTCTCCACCAAAACTTTGACCGTAGTCCTAATCTCTGGAGCTATTTTGTTAAGTGGAGTTGGAATATACAACTACACTAACCCAAATAACCCAGACAATCATAATTCACTTCAAAATGCTTTATTAATCCATAAACAGCTTGGAGACGCTTTAAATAAACATAATACCAATAATGCTAATTCTAACAATCCATCCACCGGTACTGAAAGTAGTTCCTCAGCAACTCAGCAGAGCAGTTCAACTGGTAATGACAATGGGCAGAGTGGAAATAGTGGAGGATCAGACAATTCAGATGATTCTGGAACCGATCCACCGTCTATAGATTATGAAATACCATAAACCATTATTATTTTTTGGCTAAATTTTTGCCTTATTTAAATTAAACAATTATAAATGCATTAAAGATGAAATTGAGGAATTATTAAGATTATTTGAATAATTGATTAGTTTAATATGGGGGAGGTAAATTTGAATAATAAAAGAATATTAGTACTATTTTTAATGTTAACAGTTGCCATATTAGCAGCTGGAGCTGTCTCAGCAGCAGATAATACTACAGGAAACAGCACAACAGACATAGTAACAACCACATACAATAGCAGCAGCAGTCCACCACCTGATACCTTTGCTGATCCTGTTATTTCCGGTACTGTATTAGATGAAAATGGACAACCCGTGAATAATGCAGTTATTACTGTATATGACCTCTCTGATATTGTGATAACCACCGGATCTACTGATTCGGCAGGTTATTATTCTGTCAGTTTCTTCAGTGGCGATACCGTCTTTAAAGTAAAGGCCAGCTACCCGGGTTATGTATCCCCTATAAATGAGGTGACAGTGTATTGGAACCCCTGGGATGGGATATATTACGGAAACACCAACTTCCAGTTGGGTAAATACGCATATGTTAATGGGGATACTGGAAGTGATAGTTATGATGGGACTTCACCCACATACCTAGGAGGTTTTACCGGACCTAAACCTACCATTCAGGGTGCTATTAACGTTGCCGATGATGGTTGTACCGTGCAAGTCATGGGAGGAAGTTACACCGAAAATCTAACCATATCCAATAGAATTATACTAGAACCATATGGATTTGATTCAGTTAACATTTATCCTGCAAATTATGTCATACCTACCATATCCGTCTATACAGGAAGCCAAATTCATGGACTCACTATTGAAGGAACATTAGATAGTGCTATTCGTTTATATTTCTCCAATGGCTCCCATATCTATAATAACTATATATACAACGGTAACAATGGTATCTTTTTAGACCAGTCCAATGGGAATGTAATAGATAATAATATCATAGATTATAGTTATAATGGTATTTCAATCGCTGACTCCAATGGTAACCTAATTCAAAATAATACAATTGAATATAGTAATCAAGGAATTGTAGCAACCTTTACCAATTACAACACCATTAAAGGAAATTATATAACTAATAGCGATACTGGAATATTTATACTATCTTCAAATAATATCTCAATCTTATCTAACAACATAACAAACAACTCATGCGGAATATATTTAGCTGGTGTAAACACGGTAACAATAAGTTACAACCGTTTTTATATGAATGAATATTATGAGGATGGTTACTTAATTCTAAATGCCATTGATAATGAGGGAGATAATGAGGGAAACACTTATGCAGATAATAACTGGTGGGGAACTAATGATGGCCCCTCTGGTATGATCAACGGAACTGGAATTGTTTACGTAGATCGTTATTTAATGCTCAATGCCTATTCTGATTCTTATTCTATTCCCACCGATGGAAGCACCACAATATACGGTTACCTGACCTACAACAATTATGGAGAAGACACTTCAATTTCAGGATTTTATGTACCCATAACCCCGGGAAGTTTCTCAACTACTTCAGGATATTTAATTCCAATTGATGTTGATTACTATTATGGATGGGGAAGTTCCACATTATATGCAGATTCATCACCCAATTATTCATCTGTTGATGTGCAGGTTGATGATGCAACAGTGACCATATATGATATAGAATATTACGACGGCACTCCACCATCAGTGGAAATAACTACCCCTACAGATGGATCATACGTAGAAAATAATGTAAATATTGACGCATACGCCTATGATGATTTTGGGATAAATTATGTTGATTTCTACATTGATTATGTATATTATTCTACAGATTGGGATGGGACTGATGGATGGTCTTATGATTGGGATTCGACCATAGATGTCGATGGTTATCATACAATAACAGCAACAGCCTATGATATGTCGGGAAATTGGTCAGAACATTCTATACAGGTAATCATAGATAATAATGACCCCACAATTGATATAACAAACCCAGTAGATGGGAATTATGTCAATGGAATCGTGGACATATCTACAAATCCATATGACGATGCAGGTGTTAATTATGTTGAATTTTATATAGATGGAGTATATTATGATTCAGACTGGAGTGGTTTTGACGGTTGGACTTACAGTTGGGACACCACAGGACTACCTAGCGGACCCTATACTATAACTGCCACCGCTTACGATAATTTAGGGCATAGTTCAACCGATTCTATAAATGTATACGTGGATAACACCGGCCCTATGGTCGATATAACCAACCCCACAAATAACGCATTTCTTAATGGAAATGTACCTGTAGATGTTAACGCATCGGACTTTGAGTCGGGAATGGACTATGTAGAATTCTACATGAATTCAGTGCTCTTATATACAGATAGTTATGGGGGGGATGGCTGGAACTTTAACTGGGACACCAGTAGCATAAATGGCAATTATACCATAACCGTTGTTGCATATGATATATTAGGAAACAGTTCATCCGACAGCATTGACGCGCATATAGACAATATTGGACCATCTGTATCAATAAATAGCCCCGTTGATGGTTCATTAGTAAATGGTAATGTAAATATTGATGCCTACGCCTTTGATGGCGATAATACTTGGTCTATTGGAGTAGACTATGTAGAGTTTAGTACTAGTTCAGGATATTCTTACATAGATAATAATGGAGCAGACGGCTGGAGTTGTATCTGGGATGCCAGTGGCCTAAATGGACCATACACCATAACCGCTACTGCATATGATTATTTAGGAAACAACTCCTCTTACACCATGACATTATATACGGACAGTACTTCACCCACAGTTGTTGTATGGTACCCTGGTGACGGAGCAACTGTTAGTGGAAATATTGATATATTAGTTAATGCATCTGACTTTGAATCTGGAATGAATTATGTGGAATTTTATGTAGATTCAGTACTTATCGGCACTGATAGTGATGGACCTGATTTTGCTGGAAACTGGAGCTGTAACTGGGACACCACAATCCTATTGGATGGATCTTACACCATAACGGCCGTTGCTTATGATATGGTCGGATACTACGTTACAGACAATATAACTGTGACAGTTGATAACACTGGACCTACAGTAGTTATAACTGACCCCTCTGATGGTTCATCTGTAAGCGGAGTAGTAAACATCATAGCTACCGCATCTGATGTTTCAGGAGTTAGTCATGTGCAGTTCAGCACTCCTTCAGGAGAATACACAGACAGCGACGGAACAGATGGATGGAGCTGCAGCTGGAACACACTAGGCTTAATTGATGGATCATACAGTATAACCGCCACTGCATATGATACATTAGGAAATAGCGCAAATTACACTATTAACCTGGATGTTGATAACACTAATCCGGTAGTTGATATAACAAACCCAGCATATGGAACAACAGTTAATGGAAGCGTGCCCATAACAGCCAATGCTTCTGACGCATCAGGAGTGGCTTATGTTGAGTTTTACTACAACAACGGATCTAATGTACTTATTTATACTGATAATAATGGATTAGACGGATGGAGTTGCAACTGGGATACCACAAGTTTAAGCGATGGATTATATGGAATAGTTGCTTATGCATATGATGTAGCTGGAAACAGCACCTCTGACTACACATATGTGATCTTGGTTAATACAGCCCCAGACACCACACCACCAATAGTTAACATAAACCCAGCAAGCGGAACCTACACCTACGCAATAAACGTAACCCTAACCAGCGAACCCGACGCAACCATACAATACAGCCTAAACGGCGGAGCATGGACCAACTACACCGGACCCATAAACCTAAACACCAACGGACCCTACACCATAACCTACCACGCAACCGACCTAGCAGGAAACACCAGCACAGACACCACAGCAAACTACACCATAAACATACCACCAGCTAGCAATTCACCGGTTATGAATGTTATTGCAGATAAAACCGTTTATGAAAACCAGTCCTTAGAATTTATGATTTTAGCTTATGATCCTAATTTCGATCCTTTGACTTATACTGTGACCAATTTACCAGCTGGTGCGACTTTTAACGCTGCTTTGAAGAAGTTTATTTGGACACCTAATTTCGATCAGGCAGGTGTTTATATTGTTACATTCACCGTATCTGATGGTGTATTAAGTGATAGTAAAAGCGTTAATATAACTGTTTTAAACACTAACCGAGCCCCGGTTCTTGGATCAATAGGAAATCAAAATGTAGGTGTGAATAATACCTTAAATATTATTTTAAATGGAACAGATCCGGATGGAAATCCTTTAATATACACTGTATCTGGTTTACCTGCCGGAGCTACAATTATAGGAAATACCTTTACTTGGACGCCCGGCCCCAGTGATCGGGGTACTTATACTGCCATATTCAGAGTAAGTGATGGTGTTTTAACCGATTCAAAAATCGTGACCATAAAAGTTGACGGAGCTCCATTATTAGGTACAATTACGGACCAAACTGTTAATGAAAACGATACTCTGTCATTCACTATTTCTGGTACAGATCCAGATGGAGATGCGTTAACATATAGTGTCACTGGCCTACCTAGTGGTGCAGTATTCGACCCAGTAAGTAGAACATTCACTTGGAAACCCACTTATGATCAATACGGAGTGTATCCTGTAACCTTCAATGTGTCCGACGGCACCTTAACCACCAGCAAAACCATTAATATAACCGTAAATAACGTACCAATTTATGAGAACATTATTAAAATCGTGAATAATGGTACTGGTCGGATTTATGTTGATTATAGAATCACTGTCACTGAGAAAAACGGTACAATTACTAAAAAAACAATTACAGGATATATAAACCCCGGAGCTACCCTTAATTCATCCTTCGGAAGTTACCCATCAGGTACTAAAATAAACATCGTTGAGAATATCTACAACAAAACCACCACTACCCGTACCATTAAAGTAGATAATTACATATACATCGATGGAGCCGAATTTTACCATCAGAACGTTACTAAAAATAACGTAGCCGCCGGAGGCTTAGTGAAAATATAATTTCAGAGGTTATTTAATGTATAAAAAAATAATGATACCAACTGACGGCTCTGAACATTCTAAAAGAGCTGCGGAACATGCCATATGGATTGCAAATTCCAGTGGAGCGGATATTTTAGTATTAAATGTTTTTGAAACCTCTTCACTCAATCCGATTCGTTCTCGAGAACTTAAAAAGGACATGAAAGAATTATGGAAAGAAGATGCACGAGAAAATTTGAAAGATGTTTTGAAAGTATTGAAGTCTAATGGTTTGGAATTAAATGTTGATTCTCAGATCAAAGAAGGCCAGCCTGCAGAAAAGATACTGGAAACCATTGATAATGAGAAGGTGGATCTGGTGGTCATTGGATCCTCTGGTAAACATGCCCTTGATCGGTTTTTTATAGGTAGTGTCGCCGAGAAAGTTGTTAGATCATCTAAATCTCCCGTAATGGTAATTCATTAAATAATAGGAGTAAATAAATGTCTTTTATAAAAGAATTAGCCATAGCAATACCCATCGTTGTAGTGTTAGCAATTATTGGTGCCCATTTAGTAGTGGTTCCCACAGGAAGTATGACCCCAGCAATAAATGAGGGAGATATGGTTATTGTGGAAAAAACTGATGTTTTCGGCTTAATGGGGGAGTTTGATCC
>JAJFTX010000058.1 GCA_021372715.1 Methanobacterium sp.
GGCCGGGCATTTCTATTGGGAGTTTCCCGCGGCTGCACCAGAGGATGTAGATTCTGTATGGCCGGGTGTATGTACCGACCCCGAAGAGAAACTCCCCTGAAAACCTTATTAGACATTGCTGAGAATTGTCGGCAGGCCACTGGACTTGATCGGGTGGCCCTTATCGGTGCTGCGGTTTCTGATTATTCCCAGATCGAGGACCTCTGCAAAGAATTATATGAGAGGGATTTCCAGATAACCACCCCTTCATTGCGGATTGAATCCGTATCTGATGAACTTTTAACCATCTTAAGTGATAGTGGGCTTAGAACAATCACCATAGCTCCCGAGTCAACCTGGAGGATCAGGAAGGTTGCTAACAAACCTATATTCGATGAAGACATCATCCGGGTTATGGATAGGGCTGTAAAATATGATTTGAATGTTAAACTTTACTTCATGATGGGTTTACCCAGCGAAGAACAAGAGGACCGGGAAGATCTTATAAAGCTCATCGATAGGTTAGAGGAGATTCCAGAGAAGAAATCATCCCTGAGAATCAGTATCAATCCTTTCATCCCCAAACCCCATACACCCTTCCAGTGGATGAAATTCGATTATAAGGAATTGAAGAAGGAGATCAAATTCTTCAAGTCTCAATTGAAGAGGAAGAATTTAAAAATAGGCAGCCCCCGCTTGGCCCTGAAACAGTACGTTCTCTCCCAGGGAAACGCGGAACTGGGAGAATTCATCTTCAAATCCTGGAAAAACAATATCCCATTAAGAGAATGGGAAAACATAGCCCCTAATTGGAATTTGGATAGTGTATTGCCCTGGGATAATATCGACGTACGGATCGATAAAGTATTTCTTGAAGAAGAATATCATAAAGCTTTAAATGGCGATATAACACCCTGGTGTGAGACCTTTGGATGTTATGATTGTGGAGTATGTGATAAGCAACTAATTGTATAACATCTATTGATATTTCAGTTCATAAATCTCGGTATAACCCCAAAACTCTGAATTTAATGGTTTATTATTTATTTTTATATTTTTAAAAATTATACCATCAATCTTTACGGATTCCCCTTCTTTATTTCCAATATCATCAATAACTTGCCTAATGATACTATTTGAATACATGGGAAGATATACTGCTTTGTTTACTATCAGATAATTTGGTTTATATTTCCATAAGAAACCAGTGATATTATGATTAAATAAATAAGGAATAACCTTACCATCCGTAATTCCATCCATACTTAATAATTTTAAATCATTTCGTAAATAATATCTGTCCTGTACTTCATATGCTAAAACAGTTGCATTTGGCTCCGCATAATTATTTAAATAATTTATCATATCTTTATCGGTTACATCATCGAATTTAAGAGTCTCTTCATTTAATTCTTGGTAAGTTACGATGAAAGAAACAATAGGGACTATTATTAAAGTTAATGTGATTAGGGAAACTATGATTATTGTTCCAATTTTAAAATTATTCGTAATTTTAATAAATTTCATGATGCCTAAACTTATAAACGGAATTAAAAATGGGATAACTGGGATTAAATATCTTTGTATATCCAATGGATTATTCAAAGGGCTATAAACCATGAAAATTAAGAAGTAAGCTATGGATGTTGTTAAAAATAGAAATAAAATCCAATGATTATTTTTATATTCTTTAATAATTCCATAAGTTCCAATGAAAAAACCCATGATTACTGTAGGATATGTAAGAAATTCAAATAGTGCATTATAACTGGCATTAGACACATATTCCGAGATAATTCTTAAGGAACTACTTCTGCCAAATGTGGAAGTAGATAGAAATCCTGTTTTTAGATAGGAATAGCTAAAATAAGATACTATGGGAATTAAAGATATTAAGAATATTCCTATTATCTTATAAATAGTCTTAAAATTTTGTTTATGAATATAAATCAATAATAAAACATTTAAAATAGTAATTATCATCGATTCAGGTCTGACTAATGGTAAAATTGACCATATAACCCCTAAATAGAAGATATATTTCTCTCTACCTTTTTTAATAATATAATAATTTATTATAATTAATATACTGATTAAACAAACAGTGAGACCGGATTCGTAGATAAAAATACCTGAAAATGCTAGAAAATACCATAGAAAACCAACACTAATAGCACTGCCAATTTTTGATTTTGATATTGTTAAAGAAGCCTTATAACTTATCAATAATGCTATTATGACAAAGAATAAACTTATGATTTTGGAAATTAAAACACCATTTCCTATTAAAAATCCAGTGGCAAGAATAAAGGCCCATAATGGTGAAGTTGCTCCGGAAGAGAAATCTCCAGGATTAAAAGAGAAGAATTCTCCAGCTGCTATGTTTTTTGCATAAACCAAATATATGCTCGGATCTCCCCAGAAGGTATTAAATAGAATGTAGGAGATTAAAATAGTTGATAAAATCAGTACAAGTAAAATTGAATAAGTTGCAATTAAATTTATATTAAATTTTAATTTTAAATCCATCATCAACTCATTTTATACAATCCCATTATTATTATTATTTATTGGTTGAATAATATGTCCTTATTTTTACTAATAGCTGCCAAACCCTCCTTAGCGCCCGGGCTAAAAACACTTCTGGATATCGTATACTCCTTCTAAATATTCCTTCTCCCCTTATTATTTCCATCCTTACCCGCTTCAGCTCCTCCTGTGGTGAATATTTTATGTAAACTGGAATGCCTAATAATATTAGAAGTACTCCTGTGATGATCTGGTTTATCTGGGTTTGGGTGATCATGTAGATGATGATGATAATTCCCAGTAGGGGTATTATTCTGGGTAATTTTATTCCTCCCCCATATTTCTTCTTCAATGGAAAAACTGCCATACAGGTTACCAGATAGCAGAAGAGGATGGTGAATACGGATAAAATTATCAGCTGATCTATGGTGCCAAATATCGCTGCAATCAGGGTGATGGAGGATTGTAATATTAAAGAGATGTAGGGAGTGCCATATTTTGGATGAATTCTGGCCAATGCATGGGGTAATAAACCATCTCCAGCCATAGCATAGGGTATGCGTGCGGAGGTTAATATGCCTGCTTCATCAGATCCGGATATGGAGAAGAGAGCACCTACTGATAGGATTAATGCTCCTAATACTCCCATTATAGTAAATCCGGCCAGGGCTAACGGTGCACTGGAGTTGGAAAGTAAGGTCCAGGGCACGGTTCCCACCACCATGAAATTGGTGATCACATAGAAAATAGTTATTATCCCCATTCCCAGGGCGATTGCCAAGGGTATGGTTTTTTTAGCATTGATTATCTCATCAGATGGTATGGTGACCAGTTCGAATCCTACGTAGGCCCAGAATATCAGTACCAGAGCACTTCCCATTCCATTCCATCCTAAAGGGGCGAAGGGTGTGAAATTGGAAATTAGTATATGTGGTTCCATAATCAGATAAATTATACCTGCAATGGTGAATATTAATAAAGGCGCTATCTTCAGTATGGTCAGTGCATCATTTAACCGTCCGGCCTTTCTTACCCCCATATAATTAATAAGGGTTAAAAATAGGACGAATAATATTTTAATAATTATCTGTATGGATGAGGGTATATTGGGATAGAAGTATGCTATATAAGCCACGAATGCCAGGGGAAAGACTGCTATGGCACTCCATTCGGCTATGATCAGTCCCCATCCCACTAAGAATCCTATAAAATCTCCGAACGCCTCCTTTGCATAGGCGTATGGTCCTCCTACTCGGGGAATTATAGAGGAGCATTCTGCAAAGCATAGGGCTATGGTGACGGCCATGATGCCGGCTATGACCCAGGCTAGTACTGATGCGGGTCCCAGAAATCCTGCTCCGAATGCTGCTGCAATATAGATATCTGCTCCAACTATGGCTCCGATGACCAGATTCATTACATCAAAAAAACTAAGAGACCTTTGCAGTTCAGGCATAATGTTCTTTATATGAATGTGATAAAAATAGATAATGGTAATTTTTATGCAACCAGCCAAGAGAGTTAAAGATATCAGTCTTTCCGGTATTCGGAAGATGTTTGAACTGGTGGGTGCCGATTCCATCAACCTGGGTTTAGGGGAGCCTGATTTCGACACCCCACAACATATCAGGGAAGCGGCCAAAAAAGCCCTGGATGAGGGTTTCACCCATTACACCGTGAATAAAGGTATTATTGAACTTAGAGAATCCATATCAGATAAGTTAAAAAGGGATAATCATATATCAGCATCTCCGGAGTCAATTATTGTCACTGCGGGTGCTAGTGAGGGCTTGCAGATTGCATTTAATGCTCTGGTGGATGTGGGTGATGAGGTTTTAATACCGGATCCTGGTTTTGTATCCTATGATGCTTCGGTTAAGCTTGCGGGAGGTAGACCGGTACCGGTTAAGTTAACTGATGATGAAGAATTCCGGATGACACCAGAACATGTTCTGGAGAATTTAACAGATAAGACCAAGGCGGTTCTTATTAATTCCCCGGCTAATCCCACGGGGAGTGTGATGAAAAAGGAAGATATTAAGGGTATCGCTGAAATCGCTGATGATCATGATATTGCGGTTATTTCCGATGAGATCTATGAGAAGATCATCTACGATGCTAAGCATTACAGTCCCGCCACCTACTCAGATAACTGTATAACCATCAATGGCTTTTCTAAGGCCTATGCTATGACCGGTTTCCGGATCGGTTATGTGGCGGCTGATGAAATCATAACTGAGGAGATGTTGAAGGTTCATCAGTACAGCACTGCCTGTGCCAGTTCCATTTCCCAGAAGGCTGCTTTAACAGCTCTGGAGGGGCCTCAGGATAGTATCGATGTTATGGTTGCTGAGTTTAGAAGGAGAAGGGATCTGATTGTGGGCAGACTGCAGAGGATGGGGATGAGTTGTGTTATGCCTAAGGGTGCCTTTTATGTGTTTCCCAAGGTGGATGATCCCCTGGAATTTGTAGAGGAGGCCTTGAAAAGAGATGTGATCACGGTGCCTGGTATATCCTGTGGTATTTATGGTGAGGATCATGTGCGTTTATCCTATGCCACTTCTTATGAGGAGATTGAATTGGCCATGGACCGTTTAGATGAGTTTTATCTATAATTAGATGAGTTTTATCTATAATTAGATGAGTTTTATCTATAATTAGATGAGTTTTGATCTTTAATTTCCCTGTTTTTATGTTTTTATTCTTTTTTGTTAAATTTATTATTTTTATCTAGCATCTTTCTACTGTAGACTTTTTCCATAATTTTATATAATATTAAAAAAATAGTAATCAATCCAACATATGATCACTTATTCATATATATGAGACGAGCATTCATATGATGGGGGATAAAAAAAATGACCGATGACCTGGATATCAAAAACATCCCCGGACTTTCCCAAGAGAGAGCTGCTTATTTTTTAAAAGAAGAGGGATACAACGAACTCCCCTCCACCAAAAAAAGAAGCATCTTCACCATTTTATTTGAAGTCATCCGGGAACCCATGTTCCTACTCTTAATAGCCAGCGGTACCATCTACCTCATCCTGGGAAGTCTTGATGAAGCTCTAATGCTATTAGGCTTCGTATTCGTTATAATCGGCATAACCTTCTACCAGGAACGTAAAACTGAACGCACACTAGAAGCACTGCGTGATTTATCCAGCCCCCGAGCCCTGGTTATCCGGGAAGGTGAAAAGAAAAGAATCCCCGGACGGGAAGTAGTGAAAGAGGATATACTAATTTTAGAAGAAGGAGACCGAGTACCAGCCGATGCAGTGGTTTTAAGCTGCAGTAATCTTCTGATCAACGAATCCTTACTCACCGGTGAATCCGTACCAGTCCGTAAAATTGCCTGCGCAGGAGTTATGGATATGCAACCTCCCGGTGGTGATGGAATACCCTCCGTTTACTCAGGAACCCTCATCGTACAGGGACAGGGAATAGCCCAGGTACAGAGGACAGGTATAAACACAGAAATGGGCAAAATAGGTAAAAGATTAGAAACCCTGGAAGAAGAAGACACCTCACTACAAAAAGAAACCCGCAGATTAGTCAGAAACTTTGCCCTAACCGGTATATTCTTATGTTTTTTGGTGATCATCGTCTATGGCCTAACCCGATTAGACTGGCTTAACGGATTTTTAGCAGGTATCACTCTGGCCATGGCCATCTTACCAGAAGAGATACCCGTGGTTCTTACCATATTCTTAGCATTAGGAGCCTGGCGTATATCCAAGAAAAAAGTATTAACCAGACGTTCACAGGCCATACAGGCACTGGGATCGGCCAGCGTATTATGTGTGGATAAAACAGGAACTTTAACCCTGAATCAGATGTCGGTAAATCAAATATTTGCCAATGGTAAGTTCTATGACGTCCCTAATGAGAAAAATGATTGTTTACCTGAGAATTACCATCAGCTGGTGGAGTTCAGTATACTGGCCAGTCAAAGAGATCCCTTCGATCCCATGGAGAAGGCTTTAAAAAATCTGGGAGAAGACACCCTATCCAACACAGAACATATACATTATGACTGGACCATAGTACGTGAATATCCCCTATCCCAGGAATTACTGGCCATGTCCCATGTATGGAAATCTCCAGATGGTGAAGATTACATCATAGCCGCCAAGGGCGCTCCAGAAGCCATCGCAGATCTCTGTCATTTAGATGAGAAGGATACAGAGGATGTGTTAAAAAATATTAAGTACATGGCCGATGATGGTTTAAGGATAATAGGAGTGGCCAAAGCCTCCTTTAAACAGGTGGGTTTGCCAGTTAAGCAGCATGACTTTAACTTTGAATTTTTAGGACTCATCGGATTTATCGACCCGGTAAGACCCGGTGTTAAAGATGCGGTAGAGGAATGTTACAACGCCGGATTAAGGGTGGTGATGATCACCGGGGACTATCCAGGAACCGCCCGGAAAATAGCCCAGAGCATAGGTCTCAATCCTCGGGAGAAAATAATCACTGGTTCAAGGCTGGATAGTATGGATGATGAAGAACTCCAGGAGGATATTAAAGATGTTAACATCTTCGCCAGGGTGGTGCCTGAGCAGAAGTTACGCCTGGTAAATGCCCTGAAGGCCAATGATGAAATAGTGGTCATGACCGGTGATGGTGTAAATGACGCTCCCGCCCTAAAATCAGCCCATATCGGGATAAGCATGGGGGACCGGGGGACGGATGTGGCTAGAGAAGCCTCTTCACTAGTTTTACTCAATGATGACTTCTCATCCATTGTAGATGCGGTTAAGATGGGAAGGAGAATCTTCGATAACCTTAAAAAGGCAGTGGCCTATATATTCGCGGTTCATATACCCATCATTGGAATGTCCCTTATCCCGGTATTCTTCAATTTACCACTGGTTCTTCTACCAGTGCAGATAGTGTTTTTAGAACTGATCATCGATCCATCCTGCTCCATAGTCTTCGAAGCTGAACCAGCAGAGGCTAATGTGATGAAACGTCCCCCAAGGAGTATGGATGAACCTTTGTTCGACCGGAAAATTATCAGTCTGAGCATTTTACAGGGAATAAGTGTTTTAGTCATAGTTCTATTTATCTATGCCCTTACCTTATATCAGGGAAAAGGGGATATGGAGGCCAGAGCCCTTAGCTTCACCACCTTAATTGTAGCTAATATCGGACTGATTTTAACCAATCGTTCCTGGTCTAGAACTATCCTGGAAACTTTAAGAACTCCTAATCAGGCACTGTGGTGGGTGATTGGTGGTGCCTTCCTATTTTTAGGTCTGGTACTCTACACCGCCCCTCTGAGGAACCTGTTCGGATTCAGTATCCTACACCTTGATGATCTTTTACTCTGTTTAGTGGCTGGTGGCCTTAGTATCCTGTGGTTTGAAGCTTTAAAATATGTTAAGAAACTATAGAAGATCATTAAGTGGAAAAATATTGATTTATAGAAGACTGTAGGT
>JAJFTX010000069.1 GCA_021372715.1 Methanobacterium sp.
GATGACGGATGGGATAAACTGCGAGAAAAAATCTTTGCCACACAAAAAGAGCTTGGTGTAATCCCTCCTGAATCTAAACTTACCAAACGACACGATGAAATCCCTGCATGGGAAGATATGCCGGGAAACCTTAAACCCGTACTTAGACGTCAGATGGAGGTCTACGCTGGTTTCTTAGAGTACACAGACTACCATATCGGTAAACTAATAGATACGCTGGAAAACGGGAACTTATTGGATGATACGCTTGTTATTTATATTATAGGGGATAATGGTGCTTCTGCAGAGGGAACTTTAAACGGAGCTTTCAATGAGATGGCCAATTTTAATGGACTGGCATCTATTGAGACTCCAGAGTATTTATTATCTAAAATTGATGAATTAGGTGGTCCCAACTCTTACAACCATTATTCTGTTGGATGGGCCCATGCCCTTTGTACACCTTATCAGTGGACTAAGCAGGTAGCATCTCATTTCGGCGGGACACGTAACGGCACTATAATTCACTGGCCCAATCACATAAAGGATAAAGGCGAATTAAGGCATCAGTTCCATCATGTAGTTGATATAGCACCTACAATACTGGAACTTGCTGGAATACCCGAGCCAAATGAGGTGGATGGTGTGGGGCAGCGGCCTATGGAAGGAGTAAGCTTTGCTTATACTTTAAATGATTCTAATGCTGCCGACAGGAAAGACATACAGTACTTTGAATGTACTGGAAACCGTGGAATATACTATAAAGGCTGGACCGCGGTCACTAAACACAGAACTCCATGGGAACTTTCATCTGAAACTATAGCTTTTGATGATGATAACTGGGAGCTTTATGATACCACCAAGGACTGGACTCAGGCTGAAGATTTATCCGAAAAATATCCTGATAAACTTCACGAATTGCAGAGATTATGGTTGATTGAGGCAGCACGCTATAATGTGCTTCCATTAGATGATAGGGGTTTGGAAAGATTCAACGCTAAATTAGCTGGGCGTCCTGAACTCATAAAAGGAGATTCACAAGTGATATTTCCTGGAATGGTGCTGGGCGAACCACATGTCATAAACATCAAAAATAAATCCCATTCAATAACTGCTGAAATTGAAATTGATAAACAGGGTGTAAATGGCGTAATAGTGGCTCAGGGCGCTGATTTTGGGGGCTGGGCGCTGTATGCGCATGAAGGAAAACTCAAATACGTTTATAATCTAATAGGAATGCAATTTTATGAAGTTGAAGCCCCTGAAATCCTTCCAAAAGGCAAATATCAGGTTCGTATGGAGTTCAAGTACGATGGAGGAGGCCCGGGACAAGGAGGAGATGTTATCCTATATGTTGATGGGAAAAAGGTAAAAAAAGGCCGTGTGGAACATACACAAGCTATAATTTTCGCTGCAGACTCCACATTAATGGTGGGTGATAAAACAGGAGCTCCCATTTCCAAAGATTTTAATGTTAGTAGGAATAAGTTTACTGGCAGGGTTAATTGGGTAAATATAGATGTGGGTGAGGATAGTCAAGATCACTTAATAGATCCAGAAGAATGGGTACGAATTCACATGTCCATACAGTAGATGTTCCATCGTTTGTTTAAACAAAATTTTCTTTTTTTGCATCCGTTTAAACATCAAAAAATTACCAGATTGTATAGGTGTCCAGGCATTGGCTAAAAAAAGTAAGATTTAGGATCTTAAAATGGGAGAGGAGCTAGTTTATTGCTTGATTATCATAGCAAAGTTATATTAGCGTTTCCTGCATTTATTTATACTTAACTATAGCGATCACTATACTAAAATTGTTTTTCTTATCTCCTTACTTCTGTAATTTTAATCCTGAGTCGTATTATAGTTTAATTATTGTTACTTTATTATTAATCTTCTATTTTTTAGATATAAAAGTACATAATTTACAACTTTTAAAATTTTTCTTTTTATTTGCTATTAAAAAAATAAACCTTTTATGGGTCTCCCGGGCGGACTTTATAAATATTTATTTCACTCTGAAATATTATTGACTCAATTAAGTTTTAATTAGTAATTAAGCAGTTCATTATAAAAAAAAATAAATTATAGATAGGTTCTTCGATATTGTCCAATTGAATGATTTATAGCTTTAATAGCTGCTTTTTTATTTTCCCATCCTAAAATTTGGGTTTTTTTACCTTCTAATTTTTTATATGAGGCGAAAAAGTCCTTAATTTCATTTAATATGGATTCAGACAAATCTTCAAGGTCATTAACATCATTATATTGTGGATCATTGATTGGAACACTTAATATTTTATCATCACTGTCACCACTGTCAATCATTCTCATTATACCAACTGGACGGACTTCAATAACACATCCTGGAAATGTAGGTTGTTCCATTAATACAATAATATCCATAGGGTCTCCATCATCCCATAATGTTTGTGGAATAATACCATATTCTGCAGGATAATGTATAGGTGAATAGAGAACTCTGTCTAAAGCAAACGCCTCCATATCTTTATCATATTCATATTTATTCCTTGAACCCTTAGGAATTTCTATTACTGCATATAATACTTGAGGTTCTGCTGGTCCGGTTTTTAAATCCTTCCAAAGATTCACTTTAATCCCCTCCTATTCCTTTTATTTTTGCCATTTGTGGATTTTCCATTAATTCTTCAATGCGGATAAGTTCATTTAGTTTTGCAATTCTTTCCCCACTTACAGCTCCTGTTTTAATCATTGGCGCTGAAAATGCCACTGCCAAATGGGCAATAGTATTATCTGTTGTTTCCCCTGACCTATGTGATACAACTGGAACATAATTATTATCTTTAGCCAGTTTTACAGTTTCATAAGTATCTGATAATGTTCCTATTTGATTAGGTTTGATAATGATTGAATTTGCAGCTCCTAAATCAATTCCTTTTTGAAGAATTTCAGCATTAGTAACAAAAATATCATCCCCACAAATAAGACATTTATTTCCAACTTTCTTTGTCAATTCACTAAAACCTTCAAAATCATCTTCTCGCAAAGGGTCTTCAATATAAAACATTTTATAGGTATCTATTATATCAATAAGGAATTCTATTTGCTCTCCAGTGTCTCTTTCTACTCCTTCCCTTGCATAGATATATTTTGAACCATTCCATAATCCACTTGGAGCTAAATCTAAAGATGGTCTTACTATGACGCCAGTTTCATCACTTATTTCTTCGCACGCTTTTGATTGTATTTCTAAAGCATCATGATTAGAAAGATTAGGCGCCCATCCTCCTTCATCCCCTTTTCCTCCGGTGAAAGATTTGTCTTTCTTTTTTATGTGTTCTCCGATTCTTTTATGGATTTGGACATTTGCAAAAACAGCTTCTGTTATATTCTTAGCTCCTGTAGGTACAACTAAAAATTCCTGAATATCAGGAGCGTTTTTACCGGCATGTGCGCCACCATTTATCATATTACCCAAAGGATATGGTATCTCCTTTTTTAAATTACCACCCAAAAATAAAAATAAAGGTAAATCATAGGAGTTAGCCGCTGCTTTTGCAGCTGCCAGAGAAATAGCTACAGTAACATTCCCACCAATCGTGGATAAATTATTAGTACCGTCAATTTCTTTTAAAATACTATCAATTAAAAACATTTCTTCTGATTTAATGCCTTGAAGCTCAGAAGCTATATTCATCTGAAAATTTTCAATTATATTGTCTATACCTATTTCTGGGAATGCCACCACTTCAAGTACACCGGTACTTGCCCCACTTGGAGCTGCTGCCCTTCCAAATCCCATTTCAGTTTCTACATCTACTTCAATTGTTGGATTTCCCCTACTGTCTAATATTTTTCTTATATTTATATTCTCAATAGTACTACACATTTATACACCCTCCAAATAGTTTTTCAACTTATTTTTCATGATATGAAAGATTTTTAAGGATACATAGTCCTTTAAATGTATATTCCAGTTCTGAGATTCCCATATATTTTGATCGTCTAAATCCTCCATTATCATTTTGAAGATTTCCAATAAAGTGGATTATTTTATTTTTATTATTTGGTTTACTACCCAATATTTCAAGTGTTTTTATCCCTGAATATGTTGGTTCTATATAAGGAGGATATATCTCAGGAATAAAAGTATAACCACCGTCGATGGTTTGGCATTGGTTAATAAAATCAATAATTAAACTTTTATTTTTAATTAAAGAAGGATTAATGCAGTTTAAAGAATGAACTGCATAAAATGTCGAATCAATATCAGATTTATTTAATCCATATCCCCCATCCTTATTTTGGTGAGATATAATCCAATCCTTTACATCATGAATATTATTTAATCCTAACAATTCAGAAATAATAATGTAAAAATAAGCTATTTTAAAATTATTGTAAATTATTTTTGATTTAAATTTACTTTTATAGAATTCTGGAATTGTAATTTCCCTATTATAATAATTTAAGATATTTAATCGATAAAATAGTCCCTGAATTCCGTATAACCGGTCTTTTTGTAAATCTTCTACCCACTTAATTGTGTTTTCTTTATTATATGGCTCTTTATTGTATAATTTAAGAATTCTTACACCATAATATGTGTTCTTAGTATCAGGATTACCTCGATATAGCGTAAATCCTCCTTCCTCATGCTCCCTTCCATGAGTGAACTTTAAAGCAGCGTTAAGATTGATTCTTACCCCCTCTTATACCATTTTTAATATCTACTATATCTTCAGAATGTTTGGGCATGAACCATTTCTGTGCTATAAAAGTTGGAATTACTGCACTTGCAACTACAACTCCAATTAGAATGGAATATTGTACCGGGTTAATATAACCTGATGTTAAGCCAAATACGCTGGCAATTGTACCAAATTTGAGACCTGTACTCATAAGTAAAGTGGTATAAATACTGCCATGTGGAATATACCTCTCTGCAAGGAAATATACGCCTATAAATTTAGTAATTATCTTTATTGCAAATAAAATAGCGAAAAGACCAATAGCTGATAATATTAGTGGAATTGATACATTTAATCCCCCTATAATGAAAAATACGGGTGTTATAACTGCATATGATACCGTTCTTAATCTATTTCGTACAACTTTAGTACATGAAGTTTCTGTGAAGTGTTTTGACATTAAAAGACCAAGTAAAAATGCTGGTAACACTGCTTGTCCATTCCCACTACTTGCAAAATACATAAAAACAAGTAATAATACGAGGATGTATTTTATTTCTGGTTCTACTACTTTATCTTTTAATCTGGGATTATCAAATACTATGTGAGAAAATTTAGCTGCTAATATAATCACAATTATAGATACAATTATAAATATAGCTGTATACAGTGTTGGTTTAATAAATAAAACACTTAAAGCTATAGCTGTACCCATATCTGTAATAAATGTGGAAGCCATCAAGGTTTTTCCAATATTTGTTTGGGATAAATTCGTTTCTACTAAAACAGAATAAACAACCGCTAAAGATGTGGTTGATAAGGCAACTCCAGCGATTAATGCAGCAGAAAGATTCCAGCCAGCGATATAATAAGTATATAATGAACATCCAATAAATGGAGCTAAAAATGAAAAAAATCCAATTAAAAAACTTTCTTTAAACTTATCTCTCATTAAATCCGTGTCTATTTCACTACCTGCTAAGAAAGTTAATAAAATTCCTCCAAAACTGGCAATGAACAACATCCAATCTTGAGTTTGTATTATCCCTAAATTGCCTGCGACTACCCCTAATAAAATTTCTATAATTGCAACTGATAGTCCCAATCGTAATGAAATCAAACTGGCAACTAAAATAGTGATTCCTACAAGTAATGGTATTGCTTGAGTAGTTATCATAAGCTTCATCCCTTAATATTTAATACAGGAGTCATCAGCTTAAAAAATAAGCAGTTAAAGGTGAACTCCATCACCTAAATTAATATTAATATTTGATAATATAAAAATTTTAACAATTTGAATAATATTTTTTTTAAATTTAAAAGTATATTAGAAATTATTATTAAGAACTTTTGAATTTTTTTGCAAAATAATATTATTTTTTTGCATCCATTTAATCATCTAAAACTTACCAGATTATAGATGTGTCCAGGTAAAATCAATTCTACAAATTATGTGGTTTATAAATCGTTAAATGGGCCCAGGAACAAAATTATTACAGTTTATTATATAAAATAGTGTATTAGTAATTTCCTGCATTTATTTATACTTTTGTATGGATTTACCTTTCTGATTTTTGATCAAAATTCTGGCAGTGGTCTCTGGAATGTTGACGATGTCCTGTGGTAAAAGGGGTCCGTATACATTCTTATCAACCCCCATTATGGATGGAAGCTCCTCTAAAACAAGCAAAATATCGTTTTGATCATTTTTTATATTACCCAGTACATCTAGTTGTTCTTCATCCTTTACAAGTTCATCATTCTCTTTATTTACATTATTACTCAGATTTAATTGTTTTACCTTGCTTTTACTTAATTTATTCCCTGGGAAGGGTTCATTACCGAATTTTTGATAAATATCATCGTCAATAGCAGCTTCTTCCTCAGGTGTGAAACTATTGTTTCCATCAGGGATAATATCTGGTGCTTTTAACACTTTTGATTTGTTTTCTTCTGGACTGTAGTTACTTTCTTTTTCTTTTTTGGTTTTTATAGATCTTATCTCTCTTTCTGTTTCTGGAATGTCTTCAGTCTTTAAATCACTATCGATTTTGATTTCTTGTTTTTGTGATTTATCAGTGATCAGTTCGGAACCAGCTTCTTTATCTGTGTTGAATCTTAATGGACCTCTCATTTTTTCCCGATGATCAACAAGAGAATCTATCATGGCATGGTACAAATTCTCTTCTTCTGGAGTTGCATTTCGAGGGATTTTCTGAATTACATTCGTAGAATCAGAATCTGATTCATTAAATAGTCTATGTGAACGTTGCACACTCATTACTGCGCTATTACTGATTTTATATTCTCTTCTTTCACATATCTCTGCAGTAATTCTTTGAGCATCACGGAGTAGATAGGACTCAAAAGAAAAGGGATTATTATCTATCTTCCTCATGAGGGCGTTGAAATATCTTGAAACATTATGATAAAAATCTTCCCCCACTGGAGCTAACCCACTTAAGTTACGTTCTTTTTTTTGAATTTCTCTTAATTTTTGGAAAAATTCATCCAACCCTATTCCTCACTTTCTATTCTAGGAGCTAAAAGAAAACTCAATTCACCCTCATCGGCTGGCATTTTTAAATAAAGATTTAATGGCATGTCATTTCCCAGTTTTAGTACTGCTGTTTCTGAGAATTTATCTGCCTTTAGCATCTCCTTTATTTTCTCCAGTGAAAATACGGATTTGGCCTTATCTCCTATTTTCTCACCATGCACATACTCAATGGTGGCCTCTCCGAATTCTCCCTCTGCAGATGCTATGAATTTATCCTGATCCACTATGAGGGATATTTTATCGGAAACAATATCTATGTCTTGAATTGAGTTTTTAAGCAGATTGAAAGGTATCTCAAACTCAGTTGGGTATTCCAATTGAGGTGGACTGGGAGCCTCGTATTCTATATCTATCAGACGTATTTTAAAGGTTCTTCGAGCTTCTCCTTCAAAGGTAATAATCAGATTACCTTCATCGACAGAAATTTCTACCATATCATCGATTTTAGCCCTTTTTAATACTTTCATTAATTCTTCTGTATCAACGTTGATTTTAAGAGGTTCCTTACAAGAGTATACATCAAAAACATCAGATTTAAGTTCTAAATGTACAAATGTAATATGAGATCTGTCCAATGCGTCGAGCTTCAAGCCCTCATTATCTGCCTGCATCTGTACTTCATCAACGATAGATGAAATTGCGTCAAAACTAGTTTTTAAAATGTTTGAATCACTTAAAACTGCCTTAAACATTTTATCCTCCTACTTATTTTTTAAACTCACCCTATGAAAATTATTTATTTTGTTTATCTATTTATTCTTTTTACTAGTGGTCTGGTTTTTTTGATCAGTATGATGTTTTTGCTGATCTTTTCCATTTTTTCCCTCAACCATATTCAATTCCTTACTTATTTTCCCTAAAAATCTACCTTCCATTAATTTACTGGCAAAAACAGCTGCCAATATCATAAATCCTACCAGTATTAAAAACGCAGCGAACATGGCTCGTTCTCCAAAGATTACATTAGAAGCAACATCTTGAGAACGGCCAAAACTATAAATAATACCAACTATTATTAATATAATGCTTATTACTGATGCTGTAACCTTAATTATAGTATCTTTTCTTTTTCGTAATGATGCAATTCTTTTATGGTCTTTTAAATTATTCATAAAATAAATTGTAGGATCTTCATCTGAATTTTTCTGGTCAGACTCTTTATTGTCCTCTTTTTCAGAACTAATCTGAGTATTATGGGAAATATTTTTTACAGATTCTTTTTGTTCAGTTATTTCCGATGATCTGTGATTATTATTGTTTTTACCTTGGTTTTCTACTGGATGTTCGCCTATTAAAGACGTCTTTAAATTTTGTAAAAAGGAGTTTGAAGAGGGTTTAGACCCTTTATCTCCGTTTTCTTTATCTGAACCCCTTTTTGTTGACTTTTGAGGATTTTCTGAATCACTAGTCAATTTTATGCACCCCTTAATACCAGATATTAATAATCTTGAATTTTTATTCATCTTTAACTAATCATATTCCCGCCAGGTATATCCACAAGCACTGCACCTTAAAAATCGGGTTTCTGATTCATCTGCCCTTCTTGTCTGCTGTAACCACCAAAAAGCCTCTTTATTCTGGCATTTAGGGCATATAGCCCTGGTAGTGGGTAGAGTTTTAATTTTATCATCAGTGAATATGATGCTTTCCTTGGTATTTACCTCTTCTTTGACCTTATATTTATTGATTAACTCTTTGGTTATCTTTCTTTCGTATCCGCATTTTTTACAGTGAAACTGTTCGTTCTGAGGAAACATTACAGTTCCGCATTTCGGGCAAAACTCCATTTAGATCCTCCTCTAATAAAATTAATAGATTCTTCTTTAAATATATGTAATAATTATTTAACCGTTTCAGATTTATTTTAATATTATTGTTTGGGCTCTTTAAATTCTTTTTTATTATTATGAATGTTGATTATTAATGTTTTTCTCATTTATGTATCTTTATAAAAGTTTAAAACGCATCTTTTATTATTTGTTCATGATCAAATGCCAGTTGATAACTTGATAAGTCCTTTCTTCGTATGCAGATCACTTCTGAAGCGTCTGTATCTGCTTTTAATTCGCCGCCAGTTTTACGAGCTTTATAACATATGGTTACAACATGTACACGTGGGTCTCGATCTGGATTAGAATAAACCCCAGTAATACCTTTTAAATCAATTTCTAGGCCTGTTTCTTCCTTTATCTCTCTTAAAACCGCTGATTCAACTGTCTCACCATATTCCACAAATCCACCAGGTAATGCCCATGAACCCCTGAAAGGATCATTTTTTCGCCTTATAAGCACTAACGAATCATTATTACACATTATAATTGCGTCTACAGTTAAAAGAGGGTGTTTGATAAGAGCACTTCCTTATGATAAAGTTATATGAATATTATTTATTTCATGTAAAAATTACCTGATGTTAAATTTGTAAATCGAATATAAGTTATGCGCTTCCTTTTGATTCTCCCTTAATCACTCCTGCAGCTATAATGTGAGCAACCCTTATGGGTTCCGGTATAGCACTTCTAGTTGAGGATAATTTTACTATCTTTTCTGCATCCTCCCTGCTGATTCCGCTAATCTGTATGTAGATATCTTCTTTATTTTTTATTTGATATACTTCACCAGCATCAAGAATGTCATTCCAGCGTTTTTCCCAATCAATAAAACGTTTTAAGGCCTTTTTTATCTTTTCAAAATTAGGATATTTTCTCATTACAACGATTACTGGGATTTCAGTGGATTGGAACAATTCTCGGATGTTAAGCACGTTAAAACCTCCGAAAGTAATGCCATCCAACATTATTACTCCCAGCTGATCCTTATGTCTGGTCTGGTTAACCATGTTGACGATTTTGAGGGTGGCATCCCTACCATCCCCTGTGATATAAGTTCTCAGAACACCATCCAACCATTCCCCTGCTCTAAACACAGTGCCTATTACCATCACCGGTTGGGTGGTATGTACTGGGAACGGGGCGTCGTCAACGCCTAAAATCCTTATTTCTTGCTTAATGTTCCTGAATTTTTTATTTAAATTTATTTCATTCATTTCTTAGGTTATTCGTTGTTACTTAAGAAATATTAAGATAGAAAAAATCATTTTTTAGATTTTTTAGAC
>JAJFTX010000114.1 GCA_021372715.1 Methanobacterium sp.
GTGTAATTTCATAGCTATACATGAACCCCACTCCTTTATATAATACTGTTACCAATTTCAGACAATAACGTCATGCACGATGGTAGAAGTTGCATCAAAAGGTATCCTATTCCAGCCCACTTAATCATATCAGTACCTTTATGTTTATTACCACTTATAATCAATAGGATTCCGGCTCCCATCATAATAAAGCATGTAGGATAAGATAAGCCTTTCATTAAATCTATGATAGGTTTAAATGCATTAATTATTTTATCTGAAATACTGGTTGCTAAAAATAAAGCATAGAATAAATTATTTATCATACTATTCTCCTCCAAGAACTATCAAAATTATAGATATTAAGAATCCAATAAAACCTACTTTCAACGGCTTCTTATATTTAAAAATCAAGCAATATACTCCAACTGCTATTAGTGTCATGCTTACGTATAGTAATAGGTTTCCTACCCAGGCTAGTGCAGACATTGCTAGTTCAAATGCATTGTCTTTTAATGCTGCTCCTGCGTTGTCTAACCAATCGCCTATCCATCCTCCTACGAATTTAGTACTATCTTCATTTAAAAAATAATTCATAATAACCTCCATTATAAATTTTGCTTATCCGGGTATACTAATAATAAATAAATTATCGGAGGTGTATCTATATGGCAATTATCGGTTATGGTCTTTTAATATTTGGGTTTCTATCAATACTGGTTAAGCTTGCGTAATTATTAAATTTATAATTTTAATATATATTTGGTATCATTTATATGTCCACCTGCATATCTTGTTGTAAAGCAACAAGAACCTTAACCATACTTTAACCATCAGCCTCGATAGAAATATCGGGGTTTATTTTTTATCCATATTATGTTAAAATAGTTAATAGCTAATTTATATTAGCTGTCATTCAACCCTGTGCGTGGTCCTGCAAAGATGCGTACAGGGATTTTTAAAACTTAAATAATCCGCTTATATTTGGCTTCTCTTCTTCTAGTTGATTAACAACTTTTTCTTTTGTTCTTAGTGTTGTTTGACCTCTGATGTGATCTGCTAATACATCTTTTACCCATCCACCTTTAGCTGAATGCCTACAGATTTCTTCGTAGATCCATAGTTCATCGTCTCGGAAGCTCAATGTTAATGTTACCTGCTTCTTATCGGCCATAGTAAGCCACCTTTCTATTTATGTATTTATCATATTTGATAAGACCAACATTATAATAACCTATGGCATTAGCAAATTGATAATCAGGCATTAGTGTTACATCATAAAATCTCTTTTTAAATGATTTTTCTAAAGCTTTGCTACCACCGCCACACAAATGAATTGGAACGGTATCTACCGGATAATTTTTGATTAATTCATCAGCTATCGGTTCAAAATAATCATTCACTATTGGATCTAGGAAGTCTAAACTTTTCCACACTCCTTTAACTTTTAATACATCACTCTTCAGAATATCTTCTGCATCTCTCGGTTTGTACCGCAATCCTAACACTGTATTAGTTTTATCCACTATTGGAGAGTAAACTGTTCTAATTCCGCTAAACCATGTATCATATTTAAGAATTCTTATATCTCCATATACTACTTCAATCAGTGCCACATCCACTGTTCCTCCGCCTATATCTACTATCAAGTACTTTCCATTAATATGGTCTAGTGAATACAAAGCACTTGCACATTGCGGAACT
>JAJFTX010000118.1 GCA_021372715.1 Methanobacterium sp.
ATGAAAAGGAGATAATCGAGATCCTAACCGAAGCTGAAGCATTAAGCTGGAAAGAGCTATTATCTAAAGTGGATTATTCCAACAAAACCCTGCTTAAATACACAAACCGGCTAAAGAATAAAGGTATCCTTTCTCACACAACCAAAAGGTACGCCATCGAAGATATAATGCTACGTTCATGGCTAAAATATCGTAAAGAAAACGACGGATATTACCCTCCTTAAGATACTTAATCGGTATTTAACTTCACGACATGGATACCTATTTAAATGGATTGTAGATTTTTAGATTTTGAATATTTTTGAAATCCTCAACATTCCTGATTATTAGGATGAGGTTATCTATAAATAATACTTATTAATAATTATTTAATAAATATCAGTTAAACCTAATACATAGTTTCTAATATTAGAACATATGGCTTTACATACAAAAATGTATAGACATTTATAAGAATTTATACAGATTAATGTATAAGTGTTGAGTATGAACCAGAAAACTGAAATTTTACTCCCTTATATTCGCGCCAGGTTAAGGGTTACTCCTGACCTATTAAGGGAATATACTCAAAAGGATGGGGAGCCTTATAGATACAGGGAAGTTTTTTTCCGGATCAAAGAATATATTGACCATTTTATAGCCGGTGACGATGAAAACCGGTTTTTAATAGTACCCGGTTTGAGGGGAGTAGGGAAAACAACCATACTTCTTCAGTTATATGATTACCTCTTAAATCAGAAAAAAATTGACCAAAACAGGATTTTATATCTTTCCAGTGATGAATTGAATTTATTTTTAGATACAGGAATATATGAAGCGGTGCACACTTTTGTAGAAGAAGTTCATAGAACTTCCCTGGTAAATCTGGAAGAACAGTTGTTTATCTTCATTGATGAGGCTCATTATGACCCCAAATGGTCAGAAACAGGAAAGATAGTCTATGACCAGACCCGGAAAATTTTCATGATCTTCACCGGATCCTCAGCACTGAGCATGGAGATGACTGTGGACGCTGCCAGAAGGGCCACCCGGAGAAAAGTTTTCCCCTTAGGGTTTTCCGAGTATATCCTGCTGAAATATGATATCAAACCTCCTGAAAAAATGGCGAAAACATTAAGAGAACTGATCTGGACGGGAGATGATAAATCCCTGGAAAATGCAAGGCAGAAAGAAAATGAAATGCAAAAAAATTTAGTGGTGCTTGATCGTTCGCCGAGGCATGAATGGGAAGATTTCTTATACTGTGGTGGATTTCCCTTCGGGTTAAAACTGGACCAGACAGAGATATACGAAAAAATATTCGATATATTGGACCGGATCGTACAAAAAGATGTTTATTCTTTAAAATCCTTCAACACCGACACCCTAAGCACCATATCCCAAGTTATCACTTTTTTAGCACTACAAAAGCCGGGAGGAACTTCCGATGCTAAGTTAGCCCATAAATTAGATGTTTCCCCAACCATCATTCGAACCATCCTCACAGTTCTGGAAAAAACACACCTGATATTCAGTGTGAAACCATACGGTGGGGCTGGAAAAACGGTGAGGAAGCCATGGAAATATTATTTCCTTTCACCCTCCCTAAATACTGCGGTGAACTTCAAACTGGGAAGATATCGTCCAGATAGCAGGGAAATTTTGGGTGTTCTGTCAGAAAATCTGGTTGGAGCATATTTTTTCAGATTGAAAGAAACCATGAACTTACCCTATGGAATATTCTATGACCCAGCTAAAGGAGGCGTAGATTTTTTACTGGTTGATCCACTAGAAAACATAATACCGGTGGAAGTAGGCATAGGAAGGAAGGATAAGGGCCAGATTTTGAGGGCGATCAGGAAATACCGATCAGAATATGGTATGGTTATCTCCAACACCACAGCTAAAATAGAAAAAGAAGGAGATATTATATTCATTCCACTAATGACATTTTCTTACCTGTGAAAATAAGCAGACAGGTATAAAAAAGGGTTATAAGAGATATTGAAATTGTATGAATATGATCAAATGTTAAATAAAGTGTTGATGAGATAAATAATCAGTTTCTATAGGTGATTTCTATGACTTTGGAAGTTTAAAAGCACTTCTATTCCTGAAGATCAGGTAAAAGATGCAGTTGTTGGTGCTTTAAAAAATCGTATAAATGAGATAGATCTTAAATTAGATGATCTTAACCAGAATTTAGAGTATTTTCAGCGTAAATATCATCTTAAAAGTGAAGATTTTTACAGGCAGTTTACCGAGGGAAAACATGATGATGAAATGGATTTTTTTGAATGGAAAGCCTCTTGGGAGATACAGCAGGAGCTTAAAAAGGAGAAATTAGCCCTTTTAGAGGCTTTAAGATGATTAAAATTTATTTTGCCACACTTAAGGATACTGCCAGGAAATTTGCTATTAATCTCAAAAGATTCTTTCAATGCCTTCTTTTCCATCGAAATGCTTATCAAAAGAAGCTATTTGCTTTATATTTGATTTTTTCATTATTTCAATTATGATACAGTCTGCAAATCCTAATTTCCCCTTATATTTTAACTGTGTTGTTAAAGCATCATCATATAAAGCCAGGTTCTCTTCATGAATTTTGAAGTTGTCTTTAATTATCTGATAAACATACTCGTTGAGTTTTCCTTCTTTGAAGTTCCTCAGTGTATCCATCACTTCGATGATAATAACGTTAGAAATTACTTTTTCCTTGTGTTCAATTTTTTCGGCTAGATTAACAGCCTTTTGGTGTCGTCCATCGCTACTGTTGGCAAGTGCTACGATGAAAGAAGTATCAAGAAAAATCAACTTCTTCACCTTTTCTTATCTTCCTTTGTATTTTCACAGAATCAATTGAATCTTTAGAACTAACGATACCATTTAAATCCATGAGATTAGTTTTTTTTCTAAATACAAGTTCAACCTTACCATCTTCTTTAATATTCCACTCGATAACATGATCTAAGTCTAAATTAAGCTTTTTTCTAATTTTAGATGGAACTACAGTTTGGAATCCTTTATATAAATTAGTCACTTCACCCATAACTATCACCTGATATAATTATGTTATTAGTAATATATAAATTATCATGGAAAAACTATCTTCAGGATTTAAAAATCAACTGATAAAATTTTTATAACTGAGAAAGGAATGAAAGGGTAATCTTTGCCCTATATTATTATAGATCTACAGCCCGGTAAATTAAGGTGAAGACAGAGATCCCCAGGTAACTGTGTATTATGAATTCAAACTCTATAATCCTCGTTATGAAAAACTATCTAATCTACAGCTGCCTCTTTAGAACCTTTTTTAGCCATCCTACGGGATATTAGGTAGGTCAATACAGCCACTGCCAAAACAACGATGGGGACATAGAAATTTTCGGTGGTGAAAAGGTCCAGCTGCCACTCGCCCCAGTAGAAGGGATATAACAGGGCTATACCGCCGCTTACATTAAATGTAAGCAGATCTAATGTGTAATGGGTGGCCGCTCCCAGGACAAAAAACAGGAAGGCTGTCCTTTTATCCTGGAAGAATAGCGATACCATGCCAGCTATGATCAAAGTCCCCACTGGAAGGTGCACCGCCCATATCTGGTTCCATACTTCATAGCCTAAAAATTCGCCGATGAGGCCCAGCTTAACCACGTCGGGTAGAACCGCCCCCATCATGGCCAGTACCGTGTTTGAAGTGTTAAACTGCCTGTAT
>JAJFTX010000126.1 GCA_021372715.1 Methanobacterium sp.
GATATCTGTTCTGCAGCATCCAAACCAGAGACTAATTATCCTTGGATAGGCCCCACCACTAACCATCCGTACTGTCCATCACTTAAAAAAGTTCTAAATGATCAATCCAAGGTTCCAGATAATGTGGGATACATACCTGAAATTGTTATAAATGGTATAAATCACGAAGCAATAATAGCAGCGATGAAAGCAGGCATATATGCTGTTCTTGATGATGATGATGTTTTAAAGGTTTCCGCTGGAAATTATCAGGGTAAACTGGGTGAATATAAGATTTATTTAAAAGAGTTGTTTGAATGACCTTTGATGTAGTTGGTTTCGGTGCATTAAACCAGGATAAGCTTTACCATGTAAATAAAATAGCTAAAGAAGATGAAGAAGCATACATAAAAAATATTGATATTTCATGTGGTGGAAGTGCAGCTAATACCATGATCGGACTTTCAAAATTAAATTTAAACACATCCATTATTGGTAAGGTTGCAGAAGATGATGAAGGCCGAGAATTATTACGAAATCTCAGAAATGAAGGAGTAAATACTAGTGGATTAATAAGGACATCTAAAGGAAGGAGTGGTCAAGTTATAGGATTTGTAGATATGGAAGGTCAGAGAGCCTTATATGTTGATCCTGGAGTAAATGATAACATAAAAATCGCTGAAGTAAGTTTAGATCTGGCTTATAATGCGAAAATTATTCATCTAACATCATTTGTAGGAAAGTCCATAAAAGTCCAAGAAGCTCTTTTAAAGGAATTACCTTCAAATGTAAAGGTTAGTTTCGATCCGGGCAGAATATATGTAGAAAAGGGTTTAGAATATATCGTTAAAATCTTAAATAAAACAGATATACTCTTGATTAATGAGGATGAGTTAAACCTTTTAACTGATAAAAAATATAAAACAATAGAAGAGAAGATTGAATCCTTAAAAAGCTTGGAAATAGAAATAATTATAGTTAAACTTGGACATAAAGGTTGTTATGCCACAGATGGCGAAGAATCATTATATGTAGAAGCATTTCAAACTGAATGTAAGGATACCACTGGAGCAGGGGATGCTTTTAATGCTGGATGTCTTTATGGCTTATTAGAGGGTAAAACCCTTCGGAATTCCTGTGTAATAGGTAATTATGTGGCTTCCTGTTCTGTGGAGAATTTCGGCGCCACTAAAGGTTTACCAGATATCAATAAATTAAAAAAATTATCACTATGAATCACAAAAAACAATAATAGAAATGATTAATAAGAATTATATAGAATTTAATAGATCATAATATAAAATAAATACAGGGGATGGAGAGTAAAAATGGATATAACCTTTAAAAAAGAGAAAAAAGACCTCCAAGGGGAAGTTAAGGTTAAATCAATGGAAATTGAACATATCGATGAGGATTTCCAGCCAGAAATAGAAAAATGTTCATTGAGACAGAAATTCATTACTATATCTCCTGAGTGTATTAGATGCAACCTTTGCGCAGAAGAATGTCCGGTTAATGCAGTAACCGATGCAAAACCAGATAGACAAGCAAGAATAATGGATAATTGCGTGAAATGTGAAATATGCGCTCAAACCTGCCCTGTTAATGCAGTTAAAATATTGGAAAGTACATCAGATGTTGATGAAGATGTCAAGTTTCGTATTAAGGACATAAAAGTCCCCCACCGAAAATTAAAACTCATAGATATCAATGTGGATCAAGATAAGTGTATTGATCAGTCCTGCGATAAATGTGTTAAGTTCTGCCCCACCGGAGCCATAACCATTGAACAAGAAGGGGTTCAAATAGACCGTGATCTATGTGTAGGTTGTGGTGCCTGTGTTAATATATGCCCAGAAAAGGCAATAACCCTAGAAAGAGAGTTAGGACCTGTTATAAAAACTAAAAAGCTACTTATAGATCAGGATGCTTGTGTGCAGTGCCAGGTCTGTGAGGAAAACTGTCCATTGGAAGCTATTAAGCTAGAAGATGATAAAATAGTACTCTTTGAAGATAATTGTGTATCATGTGAGGTTTGTTCGACGAAATGTCCGGTAAGTGCATTGAAACTGGAGAGGATGTAATGAAAGTTAAGGAAATAATGGATAAAGAATTCATATATGTCTCCCAAGATCAAAGTATTGAAGAAGTTTCCATAATCATGGAGAACCGTAAAAAATTCACCACGCCTGTAGTGGATGATCAAATGCGTTTAGTGGGGTGGATAACATCACTGAATGTAACCAGGGGGCTAAGAGAGGGTAAACAGAAAATATCGGAAGTTATGCATTCCACAGATAATATAGTACATGTACATGAAAACAACCCCGCCCGAATGGCAGTATTGGAAACATCCCATCATAAACTAGTCAGCATACCAGTTCTGGATAATGAAGGGGTGGTAGTAGGAGTGGTAAGATCCTTTGATATTGTGGAAACCCTTTCTGAGTTGTATGATATTAAAGTTTACAAGATATTCAAGGCCATGGAACATGAACTGAAGGGTATAAGCTGGGAAGAACTCATGGAAGCATCGGCAATAGTGACCCGTAGACGCACCGGCGAAATGGTAACTGCTGAAGAATACGAGCACAGAATTAAAGATTCCACGTTCGGAGAAGCAATATGGGTGACAGGTGGTTTAGAGAAGTTCTTCGTAGGACTAATAGCTATTGGACAATTAGTCCTGGCTAAAAAAATAGCCAGAGCTAGGAAATAGTTATTTTTTATTTTTTTTATTACCATCATAAATTTTAATCATTTATTTCTTTTGGAAAAAATAGATAAGGGAGTTTTTTTGAGGTTATGATTTCTGATGAGATAATTTCCAAAGTAGAAAAAGAACTTGTTATAAAGGAGGGTGCATGTGGAATATGTCATCTTACCCTTAAAATCCTTTCAGAATATGGGGGTAAGGCTGTTTCCATGGAAAGACCAGATGGGATAATTGCACAAGTGATAGATAGCCAGGGAGAAGTTTTGGGGGAAGGGTTGGATATTGTATGGCCTCCTGCAATTTTAAAAGCCCAAATATCGGCAGATTTAGTTCCACAGAAAACTGCCAAAGATCTACTGGAAATTTTAACAACTGATAAGGACCGGAAGAAAGTATCTGCTATGAATGGTTACGGAAGAGTAATATCACCAGCTGGAACAGTGCTTAGCAGAGTTTGGGGTGAAGGAGGAAGGGTTGAGATCCGAAGAGAAGGAATAGGAATTGCAGCATTCCTATATGACCATGATGATGAACTCATATCCGATGCAATTAGTGCCTTTTGCCCTGTATGTGCCATAAATGTAGCAGCATCCAGAAATAAAGAGCTTTTTAATGAAGTAAAAGATAAACATCAAGATACTAACAATACTGGCAAGCTCAAATATGAAAGAAGAATAGAAAATGTAGCCGGGTGGAGTAGAAGGAGAATTTTCGTCCACTTAAAAGAGGAAGATGAGATTATAGGTTCCAATTTTGGATGTTGTACTTCATATGCAACTGTAAGGGCAGAAATTGCCGCTGGATTTGGCAATCCTGCCATGAATACAGCATTCAATCATTATTGTGATATGTGTCCGGTTAAATGTTTCTGGTTGGATAAATCCATGGGTGCCATGGGAAACATCATCTTACATGGGATGAAAAAGGCAGGAGTTCAGGAGAATGTGACATTTCAGGATTATATAACTGCACATCTTGTTGATGGGAATAAAATGGTGGCCCAGGGAATAGGATCTCTATGCTCATTAAGTGCAACTGTAAACGCTTTTTTAAGAGCTGATGCAGTTGAAATTCTAAAACCTCCATCTGCAAAGGGGTTTCCTAAAAAATAATTATAATTTATTCGAAAAAAATAGTTAAAGGAGTTAAAATGACAAAAATAGTATCTGGAAGACCCATAATCGTGAGATATGGTGAAATTGGCATTAAAAGCCCTCCAGTTAGAAGAAGATTTGAAAACAGGTTAATATCCAACATTAAAAACATTATTAAAGGAGAAATTACTATAACTCAGGGTAGGATTTTTCTATTTCCCGAGAACTACCAACAAGCTCTTTTATCTTTGGGAAAAATATTTGGGGTGGTTTCCTACAGCCCCACATTAGTAACCAGTACAGATTATAATTCTATAAAAAAGAGCCTGCGAAGTTATATCCAGGAATTAATACATCAAAAAGAATTTTCAAGGGAAAAAACCTTCGCCATCAAATGCCGTCGAGTGGGGGATCATGAATTCACCAGTCAAGAGATGGCAGCTTTCTGCGGTGCGGTGGTGGTTGAAGAAACTGGGGCACCAGTCGATCTTTCAAATCCAGATCTAAGAATATTTGTAGAGGTGAGAGGACCGAAAACATATATATTTCATGAGAAAATCCCTGGCTTAGGTGGTCTACCTATTGGTACTCAAGGTAGGGTGGTAACGTTATTATCAGGTGGTATTGACTCTCCAGTTGCTGCATTTCTCATGATGAAGAGGGGTTGTGCAATTAGTATTTTGCACTTCAACAATCATCCATACACATCAGATTCAATGGAAAAAATTAAAAAAATGGTGCGAAAACTAAAAGAATATTCATCCGGTTCTAAAATGAACTTTTACACCGCAAATTATGGGGATTTCTTAAAAAAATGTGTAGAAGATACTCCTCCTAGGATGACCTGTGTATTGTGTAAAAGTGGCATGTACCAGATTGCGGAAAAACTGGCCCGAAAAGAAAATGCTCTGGCCATAGTCGATGGCAGTAGTCTGGGGCAAGTAGCATCCCAGACCTTACCTAACATTCTGGCCACACATCATTCCACATCAATGCCTATTTTAAGTCCATTAATAGGCCTGGATAAAGTGGAAATACAGAATATCGCAGAGAAAATAGGTACTTATAAGATTTCCATTATTCCGGATGGGGGCTGCTCTGCAGTACCTAAACATCCTGAAACCAATGCAGTGTTGGAAATTGTCATCCAGGCACAGCAAGAAATTAAAATGGATGATCATTTGGAAAAAGTTTTTAAAAACTTGCGATTAAATAAGTAGAGATAATAATTATGTTAAGAGACTTATTGATTGACCGTGAATTATTTGGGAAAATAAGAAAAGAAATTTTAAAGGATCAAAATGAGGATGATAGCAAGTTAGAGATGGATCTCTTTGAAAAAGCAGTTTTAAAGAAGTTAAGAAAAAAGAGGTCTCTTAAAAAATTTAAAAAAAAGGGAGTAAATCGGTCTGATCTTAAAGAGATAATTGAACTGGCGGATATTGTGAGTTTAGAAATATTAGGAGGACCTTCTAATTATCAGATAGCAGAGGAACATCCAGAATGGTGTAATAACTGCGGGGCCTGCTGTAAGGAATCCTCACCCATTTTCATCCACAAAGATGAAATAAACGCTCTTATTATGTTTAATCCAGATCTGAAACCTGAAATAATACAAAACAGGCTTTATGAAGATCATTTCCAATTTAAAGAAGATAAACCCTGTAAATTCTATGATCCTGAGATTAAAAGATGTAAGATTTATGATAGCAGGCCTCAAGTTTGTCGTAATTATCCTTTGATGATGATTGGGGTTGGAAATAAAACACGTAACATCATAAATTTGCGTTACAACTGTAACTATGCGGTTAATCTGGTTCTGGAAAAATCTATGATGCTTTTTGATGAGGCTATAAGAAGATTGGAATAAAGAAAGGCTATGCATTTAAATAAATTCAGTTAAAATAAACCCTAATAATAATGGGTGTTTTATTTGCTTGCTATAATTATAGCCCCTCCTAGATTGCCGCCTTCATAAAGCCATGACATCTTTTTATAGAAATCTTCCAGTTCTTTTACTATTTCCGGGTTATGTATTTCCATCTGCTGGTCACGGTTCTGTATGAATTTATCTTTACGATCTCTAACGAATTCTTTCCAACTATTTGTTTTATCTGTAAACTCAATCTTACTAAAACCATTTTCAATAAGATGTTTCTGATAATTTGATGAAGAAGGAAGATAATCACAGTAAATATCCTCAGATAATACCTTCATTTCCTTGTCTTTGAACTCATTTACTTTGTAGAAGTCTTCTATGTACATTTTCCCATTTGGATTTAAAACATTATAACATTTTCTAAAAAGAGTATTACGGTCTTTAATATGTAAAAAACACAGCCAACTTACGATATAATCAAAAAAGATATCTTCTTCAGGGAAAGTTAAAATATCTCCACAACGATGTTCTACCTGACCAGAGAGTTCGCATCTTTCTGTGAGGTTAGTTGCTATTTTATGTAGGTCATATTGTAATTCCAATGCAATTACTTGGCAACCAGTTTTATGAGCTATATATCTTGCTGGGCCCCCTATGCCTGAACCGATATCCAGAATTCTATCTTCAGATTCAATATTCAAACTTTCAATAGCATCATCCACAGATGCGGTGCCTAAATAATGATATTGATCATGGGATGATAGATCTTCTACTTTGAGTTTACCATCATCCTTTTTGTCACTAAACATCAGTTCTTCATAAATACGTTGGGGTTGATGATATAATTTCATATTTTTTATGCCCTTCATGAATTCCTATATATATCTATCTTATATCTTTAAATTTTCTAATCCCAACAGGACAACATGTTTTTTACTAATAATATTATTTTTTTAATAGAAAATGTTAATTATATTAATTAAGCAAAATAGATCTTAAATTAAACTGTACTTTTGTACTTTTTTCAAGGGATGTTTACATGCCGAGATGACCGAGTGGCTAGGTGCGTGGCTGCAGACCACGATACTCGGGTTCAAATCCCGATCTCGGCCTTCCTTAATTTATTTTGTGAGATAATTTTATGATAAAAATATACAACACTATGACCCGGAAAAAGGAAGAATTAAAACCTATAAACCAAAATAAGATTAAATTATTTGTTTGTGGACCTACAGTCTACGATGAATCCCATATAGGGCATGCTAGAACATATATATCCTTTGATCTGATCACGCGCTATTTGAAAAATCAGGGATTTAGTGTTTTTTACCTGCAAAACATCACAGACATCGATGATAAAATAATAAAAAGAGCATCAGAATTAGGTGTTGAACCAATAGAACTGGCTCGCAAATATGAAAGAGAATATCTGGATGATATGCGCGTACTGGGTGTGGAGAATGTTAATTATTATGCCCGGGCCACAGAACATCTCCCGGAGATCATCAATCAGATCGAAAGATTAATGGCAAATGATTTTGCCTATGAAACAGAGACCGGTATTTACTTTGATGAATCCAGTTTTCCAGAATTTGGAAAACTATCCCGTAGAAATTTGGAGGATTTAAACATACATAGAATAAGTCCGGATGATACTAAAAGAAATCCTGGTGATTTTGCTCTATGGAAAAAGAGGGATGATGAACCATTCTGGGATTCTCCCTGGGGAAAAGGTAGGCCAGGATGGCACATAGAGGACACGGCCATAACCGAGGAATACTTTGGACCACAATATGATATCCATGGGGGTGGGTTGGACCTAATATTCCCTCATCATGAGGCTGAAATAGCTCAGATGGAATCGATTTCCGGTGAAAAACCAATGGTGCGCTATTGGATGCATACTGGTTTTTTGAATGTTAAAGGAGAGAAGATGTCTAAATCACTGGGAAATTTCTTAACCATCCGGGATCTGTTGCAGGAATATGATCCTGAGGTTTTCCGGTTTTTTGTTTTATCAACCCACTATCGAAGCCCCATAGATTTTAGTCAATCAGCCTTAGAACAATCAAAAAATAGTTTAGATAGGATATATAAATTTATGGAGAATATTGATGAACTTATTGAATCAGATCTATATGAAAATAATGATTATGATGACAAATTAATACGCAAACTATTATTTACTAGAAGTAATTTTTTAAAAGCTATGGATAATGATTTTAATACGCCAGAAGCATTATCTATAATTTTTAATTCTATTAAAGATTTTAATCGGGAAATTAATGAAAAAAATGTGTCTAAATCTATTTTAAAGAGAGTTAAGTTATTTTTGTTGGAGTGGGGAGAGATATTTGGATTTAAATTACACAGTATAAATGATGCTGATGATAGAACAAAGGAACTTATTGATATTTTAATAGATATAAGGGGGAAATTGAGGGATAAGAAAGATTGGGAGCTATCAGACTTTATAAGAAGTAAATTAAATGATTTAAATATTATTTTAGAAGATAAATAATTTATGTTAATTTCTTCATTTTATTAATTTAAGACTTTTCAATATCTTCACTGAAAACCTTTTGAATTTATCTTTTATCTTATCAACCATTTCAAAATCGGTGAAAACAAAGATTAAAAATAGTAAATCAATAATCCATATTATCACAGAGAGTACCTTTTTCCAGGTCTCATTCATACTAATAACTTCCAGATCTTTCTGAGTCATAACTTCATTATTGAGTTTTAGCTGTATGGTTTTTTGAAAAACTTCAGTTCTGGTCTCGAAATTAGTAGCTGTTCCTCCTAAAACCTCAGTGAGTCCTGTTTGAAAAGGATAATTAAAATCGTATCTAATATTAAGGGGAATGGTCTGGCCTTTTAGGCTGGTCTGATTAGGAATGTCAACTTTTATATTCAAATACATTTCTTTATTCAAAGGACCATTTGAACTATATTTAATCTCTTCCTTAGAACCAGGCCATTGATCTACCCTTAAATCTTGGGGTGGCCAGATGGTGCCGTTTTGAGTAATTGTGGTATTGGGAAGTACATTCACCGCACCATTATGATAGCCCTGTATGGATTCTTCACCTAGATCTATCTCTAAATTTAAATAACCTCCCGGAGCCAGATAACCAGTAGCTGTATAAGAATCTTGATGAATTTCCTGTAATTCCATAGCAGGCGGGACTAAAAAGAACCAGTAAACAGGGATTACTATAAGAATACCTATACAAAGTATGAAAACTGCCAGTGTTTTTACATTATTTATTTCTTTAAATGGGAGGTTCATTATATCTTATTTCCTTTCTAATTAAATATTGAACTGGATTTTAAACCATTTCTATGGATTTAAATTGAATCCAATTTGTTATGGGATATTTATTAAATCCAATCTTATGTCAATTAAGACCATATAATAATATTTCTATTAGATGTTAAATAGAAAAACTTTTACATTGATTAGAATAAGATTTTCAGATTTGTTTGTAGGTGTTTTTAACAAGATATATTAATTGGACATTTCAATATCAATATGTGTCAATGTTTTTTTTAGTGGTGGTATCATGGTAATGAGTATGGAAATGATGGATGCAATAGAAAAGGATAATGTGGTTTTTTTATCCACCTGTGCGGATGACATACCTAATGTAGTTCCCATTGGATTTGCTAGACCTGTAGATGATCAGACCATTCTCTTGGTGGATAATTATATGAATAAGACTCGTAAAAACATGGAGAAAAATCCAAAAGCTTCACTGGTATTAAGAGATGCTTCCAAATGTCCCTATCAATTTAAAGGAAGAGTAGAGATTTATGAGTCTGGAGAATATTTTGATGATGCAGTGGATTGGGCTACCAGTGTTATGAGTAAATTATCCCCTAAAGCTGCTATCATATTTAAGGTAGAGGAAATATTTTCAGTACAACCCGGTCCTGACGCCGGAAAAAAAGTAGATTAAATCGCCGACAATATAGAAATCGCCCAGATTGTCGGTGATGAACCTGTGTTCGCTGCCGTCTGTTTTTACGGCATGAATCATTTCTCCGCTATAACCGGTATAATAAATCCAATCTCCGACCACATTTAACGAATAAAAACCTCCTGTCTCGCTTTCACTTGTATCATAGATTTTTTGAAGACCGCTTCCGTCCGTTTTGATTTTATATAAGCTGCGATTATCTTGCCAGTTGCTAAAATAAATCCAATCTCCTTGGATGGCTGCTTCCCCGCCGTTGTTTATATTTCCCGCG
>JAJFTX010000159.1 GCA_021372715.1 Methanobacterium sp.
GTTCCCGGTGGTGTTATTAGATTGAGGTCCAACATACTGGGACTGACCAGTGTTTTGGTTATCATTTTGGGCTTTAGGGAATTCACTGTCTGCCAATGCGTCATCAGTAGCAGCCATGGCTGGGGAAATTGAAAGGACTAAGAGTGTTAGCAGTGCTAAAAACAAAAAAATGTTTTTATATTGAATTCGGTTTGTGATCAACTTTTTTTCACCTCCTTTATGCTTATTTTGATAAATTAATATCAAGGTAAATTATTATTAAATTTTGAAATATTAGGTTAGAATATCTTTATTATCATAATACATAATTAAAACACTATCTATATGTGGGGTTCGCCGGAAATGACATGCCAATTTCATTTCCGATATAAAAAACTAAATAAAAATATAATCTTTAACAGTAAATCGAAAAAAGCTCTGGAACTCTTAACCAGCATCTAGATAATCTTCTCATTACTGTGATAGTGAGTGTAGTCGCGGTGTTTGCATCTCTGGCCCGGAAGTGAGGGAATTTAATTCACCAAAACATTACATTTCCAACAATTCTATGATAGATATTCAAAGGACCTTGGAGATATAAATTCAAATTTGGTGGAAGGACTGCCTGCAATTCTTAATATGGATACTTGGTTTTCACCACCAAGTATAGGTGCCTAATTTTTTTATTGTTTAATAAACAAAATTTATCATGAATATTATTAGATTTCTAGAAAAATGAAAACTTGTAAGCATGAATATGGTTCTTCAGGAGAATTATGTACTGAAGAAGTTTGGATAAACTCAGATTATTGCATTTTACACACTGATTTCCCGAGAAACAGGAATTCACCAGATTTTAATATCTTAACTGCTGAAAAAAATAAAGAAATTCAAAAAAAAGTCACGAATAAGGATTTTAATTTTGAAGGTTCCCGGTTATTTAACCTTGATTTTTCTAGGATGAAAATAATGGGTGACCTGAATCTCAGGGATGCAGATGTAAAAGAAAATCTTTTATTGTCATACCTGAAAGTTGAGGGTAAGTCTATTTTGCAGGGAATCACAGTTGGTGAAACTTGTGATTTTCAGGAGGCAGAGTTTGGTGGTGATGCTGAATTTACCCAAGCCGTAATTGGTGGGAATGCAAATTTTAACCGAGCGAAAATTAATGGCAACGTGCATTTTGATAAGGCTGAGATTGGTGGAGATGCCAACTTTACGCGCGCCATAATCAGGGGGGATGCAGATTTCTCCCTGACTCATATTAATGGGGGTGCATATTTTCCACTGGCCAGGTTTAATGGAGATATGAACTTCCTTCTTGCCATTATAGATGGCATCCTTGATTTTAGAGTAAGAATTGATGGGAAGGCCGATTTTGAAAAGGTAAAGATTGGTGGGGATGCTGATTTTCAGGAAGCTGAGATTGCTGAGGGAGTTTATTTTACCAGATCAACCATTACTGGTAATATCAATCTTTTCATGGCGAAAATTAGTAAAACTGCTTATTTTAGGGGGGCCACACTTCTTGGAAAGGCAAATTTTGAACAGACCAGCTTTAATTGTAACGTGGATTTTCAGGAAGTTAAATTTGGTGGGGATGCTAACTTTGAGAAGATGGTTACCACTGGAATTTCCAAATTTCAATGGTCCATTTTTTCTGGTTACGTATATTTTTCAAATTCTGGTTTTAAAGGACCAGTAAACTTTGATGAAACTTCTTTTTTAACTAAAGGAGTCTTTAAGGGATTAAGAAATTTTAATGCCTCTTTTGAAGGCGCAATTCTTAAAAATGTTGCATTTAGAGATTGTGATCTAACAAATGTACGATTTAAACACGTGATATTTGAGCATTGTGGATTGTCCACCTCCAACTGGGACGATAAAATTCCTGAGCATAGGGATTTGGAATTAACTAAAAAAGATAAGCTGGACCGATATTCCATATCCTTATCTAACTTTTTTAAAATTTTATGGACTCCGGATCTAATAAAAAAGGCAAATATAGCTGCAGATTCATACAATAGAATAAAAAAATCTCTTAGGGAAGAAGGAGACTACCTAAAGGCTGGAAAATTCTATATAAACGAAATGGATCTGCGAAGAGAAGTATACTGGAATAATAATAAATTGATGTGGCTTTTTTACTCCATATTATCCATCACCACCAATTATGGCGAAAGTATAAGAAGACTAGTAATTAGCTATTTTGGATTGATAACAATTTTTGCAGTATTATACGTGGGTATATACGGGTATCAAGTTTATAATGCCATAATATACAGTGCATTAAACTCCGTGGCCGTAATCTATAGTACCGGACAACCTACTGGATTAGAATTCTTAATATTCGTTGAAAATTTAGGTGGCACAGTTTTAATCGCCCTTTTCGTGTACGTATTTGCCATGAAGATGTCACGATAAAATAAAATTATTCCAAAAAATATATTGTAACAGAGGTGGAAAAAATGCCAGTATTTATTCTAGACATGGAACACTCCCCCGAGATGTGTCCCATGTACAATGATAAGATACGTAAAAAGTTTAAAGAACAATACAACAAAATGAAAGAGATTGCAGCCAAACTGGAAATAAAAATATTGATTAACCTCAGTGTTGCCATGGACCACACGTCTTTACTCATACTAGAGGCTCCTTCGGTAGAGTCCATGGAGAACTTTGTAATGGAAATGGGATTGGTATCATTCCAAACCATCACCATGCGCCATGCCATCAACACTGATGAGGTGATAGAACGATTTTAATCCTAATATCTGGAATTGATGACTGCAATGTGCTTGAATGAAAATTATACACGATTCATTTGAGAAAGAAGGGTTGCATGGAGGTCCATTTATCTTTCCAGTCGATGGGTACCAGTTGTTGGGTTACTGTCTCCGGGAATCCCTGGGCCAGAATGGCACGATCCTCAGGAGATGAGTTATACAGGGCAAAGGGCACCAACAAGTATGCCGGGCCAGCCTTTTTCTGAAAAAAATCGGAAAATTTTTTTTGGATCCTGATCATTTCATCCCGATTTATATCCAGGCTACCCACTTTTTGAAATAATTGTGTCTCCTCGATCTGTATATGAGGATGCCATATTTGATTTATTTTTTTAAAACCAGATTGAAGCTTTTTTAGTGAACTTATTACATCTCTTTTGGACCTTAAACTGTTGAGTCCGCTATTTATTTCCTTTAGAGAACTATCAACCACTTTATGTTCTTTCATCAACTGTAAATAAGGTACATCCGGTATAAGCGGCTTGAAGTAGGGGAACAACTGCTGATTCTCAACCTTATGATGCCCATCCAAAAATGACGAAAAAGCCTCTACGTAGTTAAGGAAGCCTTCCCGCTTTTGTTCTTCTATACTGCCCCTCTTTAAAAATTCATTAGTATTTCTAATACCTACTTCCAGACCACGGGTAATGATCCGGTGAAAACGAATGAAATCTTCTCCAACGTTGGGCTGATTTAGATTAGACATCCTGAAGCCCCCCCCTTTTCAAGCTCATCTGTTCTTTACTATACCTTTTTTCCTTATTCGGTCTCAGGAGTTTCTTCTGTTCCGGGGGTTTCCATTTTTCGTCTTTCTCTGATGACATCCGCAGCAGTTGAGCCTAGTTCGCTTATAGCTCGAGCGATTGGACCGGGTGACTTGAGTGATAATAATTTAATCCCTTCAGGACCTTTCACATCCTTGAAGACTGCTATCATTGCTATGGGTTCTATACCAGTTCCTCCAGCAGCTCCAGCACCTTTACCCCCTTGGTCTTGTGGACCTTTTCCTTCGCCCATACCGGCACCGAAAGCCATGCCAAATCTGGTGACCGGAATC
>JAJFTX010000141.1 GCA_021372715.1 Methanobacterium sp.
ATTATGATTTAAATCCTCCAGGAGAAATTGTGGATTGGGATGGATCATATGAAACAAGTCCAAAAAATATAAAAAGTTCAGGTCCACCTTTTAATCATCATGTTAAAGTAACTGATGCAAATGGATGCGTTAAAATAATGAATGTTGTGAATAATACATCTTGTAACGATGGTGGTGTAATAGGTATAGTATCGAATCCTGCAACTAATGCTGTAAATGTAACGCACAATATACCTTTTGCTGCTAATACTTCGACAGTAATTAGGGATCTTGGCGGAAACGAAGTGATAAGAGTAAACCATGGTATGCAGTTGCCTGGCAATGCAGTTTTTACAATTGATATAAGCTCTTTATTTAGCGGTTCATATTATGTTAGTGGTGAATATAATGGGTCGCAATTCGGAACAATTATGCTATTAATTAAAAATTTATAATATGATAACGGGGAGTGCCAAAGCTCCCCGTTTTTAAAAAATATGGAGAAACAGAAATGAAAAAAGTAATCTTTTTTTTATTATTTTTATTAGCACAGGTTTCCTATGGTCAATGGGAGGCTGTTAATAATGGTTTTAGCAAAGATACTCTCGCATTTGGATATTTAGCAGTTAAAGGTAATATGCTTTTTGCGGGGACAGGGTATCTTGGTATATATTTATCGACAGATAATGGTGATTCATGGATTGCGAAAAATTCTGGATTAATTGGATCTCGCATTGAAGATCTTGAAGTTCAAGGGAATAATATTTGGGTAATCACAAGTTATGTAGATCCAGAAAGTGGAAGTGTATATAATATTTTTATGTCATCCAACGATGGTAATGATTGGATTTTAAAGAACTCTGGACTTCCTCAAATGCCATTTGGTGGTGTGGATATTGGTCATATAGTTACTTATGGAGATAGTATTTTTGCGCTTACAACTGCGGGTATTTATTTTTCAAAGAACAATGGTGATGATTGGTCTCAAGTATATTCTCCTTTGAAAGCCAATAAGATATGCTTTGGTAATAATTTTATATTTATTGATACTGGTCCTAATTTATTAAGATCGACAGATAATGGCCAAACTTGGGAAGTGAAAAATAATGGTCTACCCCAACATGGAACTACACGTATTGCTATTAAGGGGGATACACTTTTTGCAGGGGTTTGGGGTGATGGTCTTTATCGTTCTACTGATAAAGGGGAAACTTGGGAGGCGAAAAATTCAGGATTGACTATACCTGATCCTCGTTGCATCCTTATTAAAGATGATATCATTTTTATAGGAACTTCAGCTCCTTATATTAATAATCTCGGTGGAGTTTATGTTTCTACAGATGGCGGAGAGAATTGGGTCCAAAAAATCTCAGGATTAACTGACCTATGGGTGACAGATTTAGCAATTTCGGGGGATCGTATCTTTGCCGCCACTAGTTCTGAGGGTGTTTTTCGAGCCAAGCTCAGCGATTTAACAACGGATGTTAAAGAATCCGAACCAGCGTCAAGCAATTCAATCTATCCTAACCCCGCCCGCGATTTCATCAATACCGCGGATTATCTTGGCTGGGAATATCAGATGTATGATTTGCTTGGAAATAATGTGCAGATGGGCTTGGTAAATTCAGAAAATATAAACATAAGCAAATTATCAGCAGG
>JAJFTX010000166.1 GCA_021372715.1 Methanobacterium sp.
ATCAAGATGGTTTTATTATCTCTGCTAACCCTGCGGCAGAGGAGATTTTAGGTTTAACTTTGGATCAGATGCAAGGTAGATCTTCAACAGATCCCCTTTGGCGGTCGGTTCATGAGGATATGTCTGATTTTCCAGGAGAAATTCATCCATCAATGATAGCTTTAAAGACCGGGGAAAAAGTAAAAAACACCATTATGGGTATTTATAACCCTGAAAAAGAGTCTTATACTTGGATAAATATAAATGCCACACCTCAATTCAAGAAAAATGAATCAAAACCATATCAAGTTCACACTACTTTTGAAGACATTACAGAGCGTAAAAAAGCTGAATATGAACAAAAATCGCTTTCAAAGCAACTTCAACTTGCCTTGGATGCTGCAGATATGGGATGGTGGTATTATGACCCTATTGCTAATATTTCAACTTATGATATGCGTTATAAGGAAATATTCGGAGTTTCTGGCAGTCAAAGTCCGAATGAAGATATACTTAAGCTTTTACATCCTGATGATCTTCCCGATGTTTGGAAAAAAGTTGAAGAAGCCCTTGATCCAACAAATCCTAAACCATACTCAGCAGAATATCGTATATTTAAAGATGATGAAATCCGATGGATTGATGTATATGGAAGAGTGTTTTATACCGAAGAAAACAGACCATATCGTACTTTAGGAGTTGTTAGTGATATTACAGATATTAAAAACTCAGAAGGAAGGTTGAAATCGTTATTAACAGAAAAAGATGCGTTTTTGAAGGAAATTCATCATCGTGTTAAAAATAATATGCAAATTATCATTAGTCTGCTTAATCTTCTAGAAGGACATGTACAATCAGAAGAGACTAAGACGGTTTTAACGGATAGTCAAAGCAGAATCATGTCCATGGCTGATATTCATGAGAATCTTTATAGATCACACGATTTAAGCCATATTAATTTCAAAGAATACACAATAAAACTGATTTCAGATATTTTCTACACATACGGTGTTCAAACCGATAAAATCAAATTTATAATTGATATGGAAGATAATGAACAGAATATGGAAACCGCCATACCATTAGGGTTGATAATTAACGAATTAGTAACCAACAGCCTCAAACATGCATTCCTCGAAAAAGAAAAAGGCACCATATACCTCGAAATGAAACAAAATGAAGATAATTATGAATTAATTGTAGCCGATGATGGAATCGGCATGCCTCAAGATATTGATATAAATGAATCTCTTGGCTTACAAATAGTAAACAGTTTAGTAAATCAGCTAAATGGTCAAATAACACAGGATACCAGTCAAGGAACAAAATACACCATTACTTTCAAAGAACTATCGTACACTAAAAGGTTCTAACAAATACTACAAATGTATGATTCCCTCAATTCTAAAAAAGTATCAGCTACTTGAGAGAATTGATCAACTTCAATGAAATATGTGAAAAAAGGGTGTTTTAGAATTGAAAAATTCAGAGCGTCAAGAAAATCTTACAAGTAAATTAAATTTATTAGAAAGTAGAATCGCTGAATTAGAGAAAGAACTTACTCTAAAGGAGAATCAGTTAAAAGATTTAAAAGTTGAAATGAGATATGGAGCAGACGAATTGATTAAATCCCATGCTACTCTTAATTCAATTTTTGAAGGTCCAGAAAATATAATAGCTTTTTCACTGGATTCTAATTATAAATACATCTTCTTTAATGAGGCCCACAGTCAAACCATGAAAAATATTTGGGGAGTTGATATTGAAATCGGCAATAGTATGTTAGATTACATATTTAATTTAGAGGATAGGAATAAAGCTAAAAGCAATTTTGACAGGGCACTTTCTGGTGAAAATTTCATAGAACTTGAAGATTATGGGGAAGAAACCCTTAGCCGTAGATATTGGGAGGATATATACAACCCAATACAATCTGGTAACGAAATAATAGGTTTTACAGTTTTTTGTATCGATATCACTGAAAGAAAAAAGGCTGAAGATGCACTTATACTAGCGAAAGAGGAATGGGAACACACATTTGATGCTGTCCCGGATTTAATAGCAATTTTTGGTAATGATTTTAAAATAATCCGTATTAATAAGGCTATGGCAGATAGTTTAAATGTGGATCCAGAAGAAGCGGTTGGCCTTCATTGTTATGAAGTAGTTCATGGGTCAGAACAACCACCATCATTCTGTCCACTCCATAAACTGTATAATGATGGTCAAGAGCACACAGAAGAGGTTCATGAGGATCTTATTGGTGGGGATTTTATTGTGAGTGTTTCGCCCTTACATGATTCAGGGGGAAAACTTATAGGAAGTGTGCATGTTGCCCGTGATATTACTGAGAGAAAAAGGATAGAAGAAGCCCTTAAAGAAAGTGAAAACAAATTTAGAAGTATTTTCAACAAAGCTAATGATATGATCTCATTAAATCTGATGAAAGATGAGGGTATGCCTGGAAGATTTTTAGAAGTGAATGATGTGGCTAGTGAAAGATTAGGTTACACCAGAGATGAATTGTTGAAAATGAGTCCTCCAGAAATAGTAACTCCAGAAAAACGACCAGAAATGCCCAAAAATGCAGTTAAACTTTTAGAAGAAGGCCATAACACCTTTGAAATAGTGCATATAACCAAAGAGGGGAATAGAATACCTGTAGAAGTTAACAACCATCTAATTGATTATCAAGGACAGGAAGTTTGTCTGGCAATCTCTCGTGATATCACCGATCGAAAAAAGGTAGAAAAAGCTCTTCAAGAAAGTGAAGAGAAGTACAGATCCATATTCGAGAATGTGCAGGATATTTATTATCAAACTGATATAGATGGTAAGATTGTTGAGGCAAGCCCATCTGTTGAAAGATATTCAAGTTTCAGTCGGGAAGACCTCATTGGTAAATCTGTGGATTTGATATATTTCAGCCCTGGAGAAAGAATTAAATTTTTAAAAGAATTGAAGAAAAAGGGCGAAGTTTTTGATTTTGAAGTGAAGCTAAAAGATAAAGATGGTAGCTTATTTTACGCTTCAACCAACGCACATTTTATTTATGACTCAGATAAACGTCCCATTGGAGTTGAAGGTTCTTTGAGAGATATAAATAAGCGTAAAAAGGCAGAAGAAGAATTAAGATTAAGTGAAATCCGCCTATCCAATGCTATGAATCTGGCAGACCTTGCAAACTGGGAACTAGATCCCTATAACCAGATGTTCCTATTCAATGATAGATTTTATGGTATGCTTGGAACAACCGCAGAAAATGAAGGTGGTTACCATATGCCAATTGAATATTACATTAAGGAATATGTCCATCCTGAAGATATTCAATTTATCAGTGAGGGAATGAAAAACTCCTTAAATATCCGTCAACCCACATTTGGAACTCAATTTGAGCATAGAATTATCCGTAAAGATGGTAAAACACGTTGTGTAGCTATTCACATCCAAGTTAACCCTGCGACTGATAGTAAAAAAGCATACATTTATGGGACTGTTCAGGATATCACCGATCTAAAAATGGCAGAGGAAAAATTAAAAGAATCCCTTTCAGAAAAAGAGATGCTTCTCAAGGAGATACATCACCGGGTAAAGAATAATTTGATGATTATTTCCAGCCTTTTAAATCTACAGTCTGGTTATTTAAAGGATGAAGAGTCTAAAGGATTGTTCCAGGAAAGCGAGAATCGTGCCAGGTCCATGGCTCTTATTCATGAAAGATTATACCAATCTACTGATCTGAAGAATATTGATTTTGGAGAATACATAGAAACTTTAGTTAATGAACTTTTCCTTAATTATACGGATGGTTCTGGCAGGATCAATTTAAAAATTAATAAAGAAGAGATAGGAATGGACATAAACACCGCTATTCCTCTAAGCCTAATAGTAAATGAACTGGTAACCAATAGTTTAAAACACGCGTTCCCCGAAGATAGAACCGGTGATATTGAAATCGATTTCCATTCAAAGGATGATAAATATGAATTAATTGTTAAAGATAATGGAGTAGGGTTACCGGAAGATCTAGATTATACAAGAACGGATTCATTGGGTATGCAACTGGTAACCAGCTTAACTGCTCAAATTGATGGAGAAATAGAAATGGAGAGAACTGAAGGAACGACCTTTAAAATCATCTTACCTAAAAAAGAAATATAAAATTATTAAAAAGAATAATATTAGGTTTTATTAAATAAGCGGTGTTTAAATGAATATTATATTAACCATGCTATATGTGATTATTTTAATAGCGGTTATAGTCTTTTTAGATTTGAAATATTTGAGGAAGGATTTCCAGAAAAGGTTGATCATAAATATATTAATTGTTCTGATATTCGCAGTTTTCTATGCATTATTTTTAAATAACCTATAAAATAGCTGTTCATGAATTATAATCAGTTAATTCCATTTTTATGCATTCAAACTCTAAATATTAAAGAAAAAAAGGCTTTATCAATATTTACTCAAGATTTGTTAAATATCACTTAAAACGGCTAAAATATAAAATAATAGGGGATTATAGACGGTGATTATAGAAATAAAAGATTTAACTAAATATTATGGAAAACATCGGGCTCTCTATAAAATAAACTTAAAAGTGGGAGAAGGAGAAGTTTACGGGTTTATTGGACCAAATGGAGCAGGTAAATCCACCACATTACGTATTATTTTAGGCATGCTAAGAAAAAATGCAGGCGAAGTCAAGCTGATGGGGCAGGATCCCTGGAAAGATGCAGTGCAATTACACAGCAGATTAGCATATGTTCCCGGAGAAGTGAATCTATGGCCCAATCTCACTGGTGGAGAAGTCATAGACCTTTTAGGCAGACTTAGGGGAGGATTCAGGGAAGAACGCCTGGAAGAGCTAATTAAGGTCTTTAAACTGGATCCAACCAAGAGATGTAGTGCCTATTCCACAGGTAATAAGCAAAAAGTAGCCCTCATAGCGGCACTGGTTTGTGATGTGGAATTATACATCTTCGATGAACCTACTCTGGGACTAGATCCTCTCATGGAAGGGGTGTTCCGAAAAGAGGTGAAGAAACTTAAAAAAACAGGTAAAACGGTTTTATTGTCCAGTCACATTTTATCTGAGGTGGAAGCACTCTGTGATCGGGTCAGCATCATTCGAGAAGGAGAAATCATTGAAACAGGCACTTTTGAAGAGTTAAGGCATCTCACCCGTACCTCAATAACCGTGGATACTATAAAACCCCTTACTGGCCTGGAAAAGATATCAGGAATACATCATCTTAGCATGGAAGGTACTCATGCTCATTTCAGTGTGGATGCAGAAAAAATAGATACTGTACTAAAATATCTGACGCAATTTGGCATACAATCACTTTTAAGTGCACCTCCCACATTAGAAGAGCTTTTCCTACGTTATTATGGGGAAGAATATGCTACAATGACTGAAAGATCGGTTAAGGAATGATTTTTGATGATCAAAAAGGATGATTTTGCCGGTACATTAACTATGATCCGTCTTAACCTGCGTCGTGATAAATTTATCATACCCTTTTTTATCATATTCATGGCCCTTTTAGTTGCCTTCGTGGCAGCCAGTTTTATCAATCTTTATTCCGATGAAACATTACGGATAGCATTTTATTTACAGATGAAGAATAATCCCACGGTAGTTTCACTTTTAGGCTCTGTTCTGGATCCATCTATAGGGGGTTTAACTGCCTGGAGAGTGGGGTTTCCTGCTTCGCTTTTCATGGGTTTAATAAGTGTGTTTTTAATGGTTAGACACACTCGTAGCGAGGAAAGGAAAGGAAGATTGGAATTAATAAACTCTACAAAAGTAGGACGCCATGCAGTCCTCAGCGCAGCTCTCATCATAACGTTTGGGGTAAATTTAATCATAGCAGTGGCGATGGGTTTGGCTTTAATGACACAAGGTCTTAATGCTTACAGTTCCCTGGTTCTGGGGATGAGTTTAGCAGTCTTTGGATGTTTATTTGCTTCTCTTACCGGGTTGGCGGTTCAGTTGACGGAAAGCTCTGGAGATGCCCGCTATATTATGACCGGTATTTTAGTTGGGTTTTTCATTGTACGTGTTCTTGGATGGGATGATGGAGACTATGCATGGGTTTCCTGGTTTTCGCCCTATGGATGGGTGCATCATATTGGTCCTTTTGCTGGAAATGAGATATGGATATTTGGAATATTCCTGGCTCTCACTGTTTTATTAACTTTATTGGCTTACTGGCTTTCATCACTGCGAGATTTAGGATCAGGAATCATAACTCAAAGGCCCGGCCCGGCCCGTGCTTTAAAAAGCTTACATAACCCTCTAGCACTGGCCTGGAGACTCCAAAGGGGTATGTTATTATTCTGGATTATTATATTTGTCTTAATGGGAGTGATGCTGGGTTTTACAGCACAAACAATCACTAATATGGTAAATAGTAATCCTCAATTTATCAATCTGGTTCTACTGTTAGGAGGTAAAGCAGGACTTATAGATAGCTATTTTAGTATGATGTTAGCATTATTAGGTGAGGTATTCGCTTTTTATGCAATTTTAGCCACCTTAAAGCTCCAATCACAGGAATCAAATAAATTATCTGAAATGGTACTTACCAACTCTGTTAGCAGAAGTCATTGGGCAATTAGTAACCTGATATTCGCTATTTTAGCTCCTGCTCTTGTTTTAATAGTATTTGCTTTGAGTATAGGTTTGAGCTATGGTTTAATTACTGGTGACCTAAATGATGTTACTATCCGTATTTTAGGAGCAGCACTAATGTATCTACCAGCAATATGGTTATTTACCGGTATTTCTATGGTTTTATTTGGTTTAAAACCAAGAATTGCTTCATTAAGTTGGGTGGCATTAGCTGTGATTATAGTTATTGATTTATTGGGTGAATTTTTTGATATTAACCAGTGGATACTAAACATTTCGCCATTTACCCAGGTACCACAGTTACTTGCAGGAGATACCATTGAAGCACCATTGATATTGATTTTAGTTATAGCAGCACTACTTATAATAATAGGAATCTTAGGTTACCAGCGCAGGGATATAATGGGATAATAACTTTATTTAATTGGATAAATTATAGACAAAACTATTTTTCTTTATAATTACATAATTATAAACTAATTAACTCAATTAAAAGGAGGTGAAAAATATGGAAACTGCAAAGATGAGTGGTGGTGCAATGTTAATACTTGGGATAATAATAGCAATAATAATCGTGTTGATTCCAGCGTTCATATACATATATGCTTGGTTAGCAGCTATTTTCCTGATTATTGGTGGCCTAGTTTCCTTATTAACTGGTGGTTAATAACCAAATAGTTAACTAATTTTTTTGATCTAGTTTATAGTGGAATTGAATTAGGATAAACTCAAGCGGGTGATAATATGGATAATAAGATGAATGGGATAATAATGATAATCGTAGGGATTTTATTAGCGGTGATTTATTTTGCAATTCCTACATTTTTAATATACACCTATTGGTTGGCAATAATAATTTTCCTACTTTATGGGATTTATCTATATCAAAAAAAGGGTTAATATATTAAACTTATTTATATTTTCCCTACCATTTTTATATGGATTCTAAAACAACTTCTTCTGCAGAGAGTGTTAGTCAAAGCATTTAAAAGTCTTGATGATGAATAAATTTTTTCACTATCAAAACCATCATGTTGGATTGAGATTTTTAATTTTAAAAAAGGAGGGTATAGAATGACTGATTATGTCTTGGTTCATGGTGGAGATGTATCCACAGAAACTTGGAATTCACTCACCACTGGAGAACTGATCTATACGGCTAATGGAAGATTAGGAGGCAGGGTATGGGAAACCGTAACCCCGGTACTAAAATCGAAAGGTCACCGTACCTTCACTCCTACGCTCATAAATGAGCATAACTGCAACTTACATGGTCATATAGAACAGATTTGTCTTTTAATAGAAGAAAATAAACTCAATAACGTCATATTGGTAGGACATAGTTATGGTGGGATGATTATAACTGGTGTGGCCAGTCAAATGCCGGATGTAATTGGAAAACTGGTATACCTTGATGCTGCAATTCCTGATCCAGGACAATCACTTTTTGATCTATTAGAAGCTAGTGGTAATGACCCTTTAACTGGGATTCCCGGTCTTGAACCTG
>JAJFTX010000187.1 GCA_021372715.1 Methanobacterium sp.
CCCGTTACTTTAACTACACCTGCTGGTTTGGTGGATACCACGGCTAGTTTTATTTCTCCCATGGGGCTGAAACTGCTTCTGGTTTCACTGAAAAATTCATCGAAAAGTCCTGAGCCCATAGTTTGTGGTTGTCTGACGCCTGTGACTATGATATCTCCTTTGGTGAAAACTCTTCCACTGAATGCTCCTTTTATATCTCCTCGGATCATAATTTGTTGATCTACAGGTGCTAGAACTATTTTCTGAGCTTCTTTTACTTTGGCTCTTCTCACTGTTACTTCTTCACCGATGGATGTTCCAGCGTTTTTTCTGATATATCCATCTATCCTAATTATTCCTAGTCTTATATCTGATTGGGATGATGCTACTACGGTGGCTGTATTTTTTTTGCCTTCAATTTCTATTATGTCACCGTCTCGTAGACCTAATTGTTCCATACATTGTGGGTCGATTCTGGCTATTGATCTTCCTACATCTGCTTGTGAAAATGCTTCTGCTACTTTTAATTTCATTTCTACATTTTCGATAATAAATTCCCCCTTATTCGTTTTTATTTATTGATTTAATTATTTAATATGACTTTTTGGTCTAAAAAGACGTTTAAAAAAATTTTAAAACTAATTATTAAACCAGTAATGTTTTAGTTAATTATGGTTACTATAACATAGTGATTCATCATATATAAAGTTTTTGCTTAGATCATTATTATAATAATAAAAAAAAGAGAAAAATCGATTATCTTATTTTACCACCGAAACCCACAAGTAGAGTTTGTACCTCATCAAGAGCCGATGAATTTATTACCCCAAATCTGAAAGTAATGCTTTTACTGCCTTTATCTATCTGACTACCCTGATAAACATCCATAACTTTAACATTAACCACTTCGTCGATTTTACCAATAGTATGTGCTATTATCCGTGAATCTGATGATTCTGGTAATACCACTGAAACATCATAACTTTTTATAGGATAATTTCCATATTTAAACTTCTTCAGTTGTTCTTTACTTAAAATCTCAATATTGGATGCTTTCAACTTTATGGTCTTGTTATTATAACTCAATGAGATAAAATCAGGAGATAATTCCTTTAAATTACCAACATGAACCTTTCCAGAATAAATGTGCCTTAATCCCACTTCTTTTCCTATTGAATTTTTAAGTAGATTAATCTCCTGATTCAAAGCAGATATAGCTTTATCGGAACGTCCAAGGGCAGCTTCCAGATCATCTAAATGTTTGGCCGCTTTGCTCATCGCCTTTACAAAACCAGTTTTATCTTCACTCTTAATCATATCCGTAAGCTCTTTAAAAGTAATCAGGAATTCCTCATGGGTTTGGGGGATGTAATGATTACGGGTCTGAATAGAATAACAAAGATAAGGATTTTGAGCTGTGATTCTGGCTATCATGTCCAGCATTAAACTATAAATGGGACTGGCGAACTTTCTTGATTCCTTCACATCCACCTGCATTTTTTCCAATGTAGAAGCTATGCTAATGTAGGTGAAATGGGTTAAACCCTGTACAATACTCATCATTTTATCATGAATCTGTGGTGATGTTTCAATTATACGTGCGTTTTCTGATTCCAAAAATTTAATAACTTTCTGGTACCACTTACCCTTCATCAAAGGTGTTAATACTACAACTTGTCCATCCAGCGATCTAACCCTGGGACCAAACATGGGATGGGCTGGCAGAAATTCCACCCCTTCCGGCACAGTTTCCTGCATTATTCGGGCGGGTTCCTCCTTAATAGAAGTAACATCCACCAGTAATGAACCTTCTTTCAGGTATGGTGCTATCTCCCTTATAGTATCAGGAGTAGTTTCTATAGGAACTGCAATAATAATCAGTTTTGCTGGGATTACTGCCTCCTGATTACTGTTATTATATGTTAAACCCATTTTTTTGGCTATACTCATCCCTATTTGCTTATTTCTTCCAGTGATGGTGACATCATAACCCTTATTTTTAAGAAAATCTGCAAACCAATTTCCCAGTCCCCGAGTACCGCCTATTACCGCTACTTGCATAGAAGTATCTTTAGAATGCCCGACTATTAATATTTATTATTAAAATATATCTCCTCACTTTCCGCTTGCATTTTCTAAAAAAAAATTTTAAATTTCCAGAGTTTTCATTCCACCCGTTTTTTGCGCTGTAGAACCATTTGACATGTCATCTACTGTTTTCAATAGCTCATTAACACTTTCATTCTGCAGTACTTCTAGAAATTTTTCAAGCTCTATTGATTGTCTTAAGAAAAGACCACGTCTTTTTATTGGAGTTCTCCTTTCATTTAATGGATTTATTTCAACCATAATTGTTTTAATATTATCTTTTTCTGGTGTTTTTATTAGAAAAGCACCATCGACTGAGGTGGGGACCCTCTGCCATGGTTCAACATTTTCTAAAGCTTCTGATATCTTCTTTTCCAATTGGTTTTCCATAATTATTCACCAATAAAACATAGTAATAACTTTTATATAAAAGTTATGATTGTGTATTTGAGAAGAAATTTTTTTTAAAAACTACCATATTATCCGTTGAAGAAGAATAAATAAATAAATAAGATTTTAGTCTTATAATAAACTAGAGAAAATACAAAAGGCATAATATCATGCGTATCGTCCATCAAGATAATAAAAAAGGAATCGTGGAGTTATTACCAGAAACCCTGGATGATCTATGGCACCTATCCCACTTGATAGAACCGGGAGATCTTCTTTCTGCAAGAACCACCAGACGTATCCAGGATACCACCGGAGAACGCCTGCGTAGTGATCGGGGGATTAAAAAAACATTTTTCATGGGCATACGCGTGGAAAATATTAAATTTCATAAATATACAGGAAAATTAAGAGCCACTGGTGTTATTGAAAAAGGTCCGGAGGATCTGGTGCCCTTAGGCTCGCATCACACCCTAGATCTGAAACTGAAAAATCCTGTAAAAATTCAAAAGGAAAAATGGTCCCGCTGGCATCGGAAAAGAATTAAGTATTCTGTTAAAGCCTCTAAAATACCTCGAGCCCTGGTAGTAGTTATAGAGGATGATATGGCTGATATTGGGATACTACGCCAATATGGTGTGGAATATTATGGTCCTATAATTGGTGGGATTTCTGGAAAAAGAATGATACAAAAAAACAGAGATCAGATCATTAAAAAATTCTATGATGACATAGCTCGAACCATAACTAACTTTGAAGAGATTGAAGGAATAGTGATCGCCGGACCAGGATTTGGAAAAAACGATTTTTATCAATATATGGAACAGAAATATCCAGAAATATCTAAAATAAGCATATTAGAAAGTACAGGGGCTGGTGGCAGAGCAGGAATCCACGAAGTACTTCAGAAAGGAATAATGGAGGATATGGCAACTGAGGGACGAATTGCCCAGGAAATGAAAGCTGTAGCTGATATTCTCCAGGAAATAGGAAAATCATCGAATCTAGTTACTTATGGAAAAAGAGAAGTAGAAACAGCTGCACAGGCCGGAGCTGTAAAATTATTACTGGTAATTGATAAATTAGTTCGAGAAGAAGATGTAGAGAAGATAATGAATACCACCGAGAATTTAGGTGGTAAAGTCATGGTTATCAGCAGTGAACATGACGGTGGAAAGCAATTATCAGCCTTGGGCGGTATGGCAGGACTATTAAGATATGGATTAGGAAAATGAGGGCTAGATAAAATTTAATGAATGTGAGAATTCAATGATTTAACCTATTAAAAAAAATGATTTCTCAAGATTTCAAGGTATTACGGACCATAGGTGAAAAAATTGGACCAACTAATTAGTTTATTACTTGTTTTTATCCTTTCAGTAATTTTAACCCTTTTATTTAAGTTTCTCATCGAAAAACGGGGTGGAAATCTATATACATCCATTAGAGGGGGAACTCCCCGTGCTGTAGGCCTTGCTCCTTTCCTGGTTCTATTATTATTTTTTCCACCTCCCGGTAATTATCTCATTGCAATAATAGGTGTATTTTCATTTATTGATGATTTAATTGGAAGGAAAAAAATTAAATCCCTGCCCTTTGAACTGGGACAATTTTCCAGGGGTATTGGTATGCTTCTGGTCATTTTCGTAGGTTATTTCTATTTTGGTCCTGTCTCTATTCTCATAGCCCTGATGATTCAACCCCTTAATATTGCAGACATGCAGCCGGGGACTGCATCCTCCACTATTATTATTATGACATTTTTAATGGCGTTATTTTTCTATTTAGCTACGAGTAATCCTTATTCTACTGCTTTAATTGTTTTAGCCACAGTTTTAGGATATGCACCACTGGACTATCATGGAAAAATCATGATGGGTGAAGTGGGAAATCATTCATTTGGAGTTGCTCTGGGAGTTTTATATACTTATATGGGAATTTATATTACTAATTTCCACAACTGGGGCACTTTTGGGTTGTTTATTGTTGTGTTGATCCTATTATTGTTAACATCCATTTTAATAGCAACTTTAAGGAGAAAAAATCTTAAAAAGTACCTGGAAGAAGAATTAAAAATTATTGATCCTCATTATGGGGATTTAATAATGGATGTTTTAACTGGTGGGGGTTTAGGTGACCTAATCAGGAAATTAACCTTAAAAAAGAGAAAAATAATAATAAAAAATAAAATTGGGGAATATCTAGGATTTAGAAGGTTATTATATAACCCATATGCTTAATTATTAAATAAACAAACATATTTATGGGTTTGATCTATGTTTCCTTTTCTTTTACTTTACCATCAAGCACGTATACTGTTCGATCAGCCTGTGCTCCCACATCAGGTTCGTGAGTTACCATTACTAATGTTACATTTTCCTTTTCGTGTAGGTCTTTCAGTAGATCCAAGATCATCTGGGTGGTTTTGGAATCTAAAGCCCCTGTGGGTTCATCTGCTAGTATTATACTTGGATGATTAACTAATGCCCTAGCAATGGCCACTCTTTGCCTTTCACCGCCAGATAATCGAGTAGGGTTCTGTTTTACTAAATCTGATAGATTAGGGAAGTTCATTAATTGTAAAATTTCCATTGCTCTCTTATCCATTTCTTTGGTAGTGGCTTTAGTTCTAAGCATAGGAATCTCTACATTCTCTAGGACACTGAGGTTGGGGATCAGGTTGTGTAATTGGAAGACAAATCCTATTTGCTGGGACCGGAATTTATCTAGACGTTTAGTTGTCATCAGATCAATGCCAGCTACTTCAATGGTTCCTTCATCTGCTCTATCAAACGCTCCGATCATATTTAGAAGTGTTGATTTACCGGACCCAGATGGCCCCATGATGGATACAAATTCGCCTTTTTTTATTTCCAGATCTACTCCTCTTAATGCCCGTACTCTGCCTTTATCAAAACTCTTCTTCAATCCGTGAATTTCAATGATGTTTTTACTCATAGCGCAACGCCTCCGTAGGTGGTAATCGTGACGCTCTGTATGCGGGGTATATTCCTCCCAAAATACCTACAACTAATGCTATGACTAATGCTCTTACTACTATGTTTGTTGTAAATACTGGCTTTATGACGGATCCTGTAGTTGAGAAGAAGGCTAATAATCCCTCAGAACCTATATAACCTAATAATATTCCCACTACACCCGCTACTAGAGTTAATATAATGGATTCACCGAGGATCATTATTAAAATATCACTGCTCTTCCATCCCACTGCTTTTAATACACCTATTTCACGTGTTCTTTCAAATACTGACATTATCATAACGTTTATGATTCCTATTCCACCGATTACAATGGCTAATACTGATATCGCTGCTGATGCAGTGTTAATACCACTCATACTTTTATCCATGAGGCTTGCTTCTTGAGTAGCAGTGGTTGTGGTCAGTTGATTGGGATAGGCGTTTGTTATATTATTGGCTACATTAGTGGCATTGGCTCCTGTATCAATTTTAACCGCAACAATGGTGATTTTACCTTGAGCATTGGTTAGGTTTTGCAAAGTAGTTAAAGAAACAAATGCCAAACTATCGGTGACTATGTTACCACTCTGATATATTCCAACCACGGTAAATTCCTTGCCAAATAAGGTTATGGTACTTCCAACAGTTTTATTTATTACCGGTGCAATGGTTTTTCCTATGATAACCTGATTCGAGCCATCAGCGAAGTTCGTACCGTTAGTAATTGCTATACCTTCTAAATTAATCTGGCTACTGTTGATTCCGTTAACTTCCAGACCATTAACTGTTCCTGCTGCTGGTGTGATTCCTCTTAGAATTCCCGCAGTAGAATTTACTCCACTAATATTCAATATATTGGTCACGTAGTTTTCTGCAAGTGTCCCCCCAGTAGCTGAAAATGCATTTGAGCCAGTTGCAGTTACGGTTATTTCAGCGGTTCCGTTGCTGAGCGTGGTTTGGGTTGAAGCAGTAAGACCATCTGTAATCATACCCAAAGCAACTATGGTAGCGATCCCAATTGAAATCCCTAAAATCGCAAGAACCGCTCTTGTTCTATTCCTAAATGGATTTTTTACTATTAATGACAAAAAAGACAATTTTCCCACCTTTTTTTTAATAATTAATCATTATTTAGCACGGCCGAATATTTATATTTTATTATTTAAGTTTTGAATTGAAAATAACAATTATTAAGATATAATATCTTTTAAAAAACTAGTGTGATATTTATATAACTTTCTATGTATTTTATAAAAAATTGTAAAAAAAATTAATTAAAAGATCATTTCTTTCCTCGTTTTAAGGTCCAAACTGCTAAAAACAGGAAAAACAAGGCGAATATTAACAATGCCAGCAGATCAGGCCATATCTTATCCAAACCCCAACCCTTGAGCATCACCGCCCGGCAAGCATCTACAGCATAGGTGGGAGGTACTATATATGAAAATGGCCTTAACCAGTATGGGATAGCTTGAACTGGCCAGAATACACCAGAAAGCAAGAACACAGGTAATATTACAAATGGGAAGAATTGTATTGCTTGTTCTGGTCTTTTAGCTAGACTAGATAGCAATATTCCAAGAGCCTGACAGGCTATGGCTAAGATAGCCACAGCAAAAAACGCTAAGATAACATTGCCCACAACCATTATATTGAAGACCATTATGGCAATGATCATTAGTAGCGCAACTTGTAGGACTCCAAATGTACTGAATGTTATGGCATATCCTGTAACAACTTCTCCTTCTGTCACAGGACTTGCTAGTACTCTTTCTAAAGTACCATTGGATCTCTCACCCACAAATGTGATAAGAGTTAAAATGGTAGTCAGAAGATAAACAACGAAAGCCAGTATACCCGGTACAAAGAAATCAATAAACTCAGCATCTTTGCCATAAATAGGATCAGAAGTAACTTTAATGGCTGGTGTAATACCATTTTCTGTTAAAGTATCTGAAATAGCTTGGTTAACCGATTTTAAAATAGCATTTTTGATGTTGGTGATACTATCATCACCTTCAATTATAATCTCTGCATTCAGGGGATAAGATTGATTTTGAGATTTTAAGAAAGCATTTTTACTGAAATCTTCTGGAAATATTATAACCGCTGATGATTGACCATTTTCTACTTTTAGACGTGCTTCATCTAAATTGGTCATATTCTGTATATTTAATGTTGTAGTATTAAGATTGTTTATTATTTCAGTCGATAAATAAGTTGTACCACCTAGGGGAGAGGTTAATCCTTGATCCTGATTGACTATTATGACATTAACGTTTTCTACATCACCACTAAAGGCCACACCAAACACACACATGGCGAAGATAGGCGCTAAAAACAACATCGCTAGACTACGTTTATCATTTGCCACATCACGGAAAACCCGGCGACTAATGGCCATAATTCGGTAGAATTTCATGCCATCACCTCTTTTAGATCTTTATCCTCTTTTCGGGAGAATAATAGGAATGCATCTTCTAGAGAATCTTTACCACTATTTTTGAGGAGATTAGCTGGTGTATCTTCGGCTATGAGTTTTCCCCTTTGTATAAATCCAATACGGTCACAGTGCCTTGCTTCATCCATGTAATGGGTGGTAATTAATATGGTTGCCCCATTTTCTTTTAACTGTTGGAAATATTTCCAGAAGGATTCTCTAAGTTCCGGATCAACTCCTACAGTTGGTTCATCAAGAAATAGAAGTTCAGGCTGGTGAATTAGGGTACATGCTAGGGAAACTCTGTGTTTCATACCTCCACTGAGATTCTCCACCATTTCATATTTCCAATCCTCTAGATCAACAAATTTTAATAGTTCATCTTCTCTCTTCTCAATTTCCTCTCTTTTTAGGTTAAATATCCTACCATAGAATTTCATATTTTGATCCACGGTAAGTCCCAAGTATATTCCTGTTTCTTGAGGCATATAACCAATTTTTGAAGCAATATTGCCATCCGGTATCTCCTCTCCCAATACGCTTGCTTTTCCCTTTGTAGGGTTACGGATGCTAGCCAACATCTTGATGATGGTGGTTTTTCCTGCGCCATTGGGACCTAAAAGTCCGTATATTTCGCCTTTTTTCACCTTTAAATCCAAATCATTAACTGCAATGAAGTCTTTGAATTTTTTGGTAAGATGATTGGTAAGGATGGCATATTCGTTTTCTAGAGTCATATTTTTTCACCAAATACTTCTAAATCATGATATTCTATTAAACACATTTATAGATATTGTCACTAATAAAGGGTAAAATAAGAAAAAAGGATATAGCTTATAAAATGATAAATCATTTATCAAGATAACTTCTCGTAAAATAAACTAATAGTTAAATAATAATATCAAAATAAAAAAGTATTCATCATTTAAACAAACTTAATGGTGTATTTTATGGTTATAAGTAGGGAATCAAATGAGGCACTCAGGTTAATGGGACTAACCGATTATGAAACACATGCTTATGTGGCATTAACTTCTTTAATCTCTGCTAATGCCGCTGATATAAGTTTAGCCTCCCATGTTCCTCGATCAAAAATTTATGATGTATTAAGAAGTCTGGTGAAAAAGGGTTTTATTGAAATGAACAGAGGAAAACCATTGAAGTTCACGGTTATACCTCCTCATGAAGTATTTAAAAAACATAAGAACAACATCAAAGATACCTTGGACCTGGCAGAATCGGAACTTAACGTGATCTATGAAAGCCAGATACCCCAGGTTCCCGCACCTATCTGGATATTATATGGCCCTGATAAAATTGTGAATAAGGAGATGGAAATAATATCCCGAGCTCGGGAATCCTTGTTCATTATGGGTGGATTGATGTTTCAGGGAGAACCTGAAAAACTCAGAGAGAATCTGGAAAAATCTTTAAATAAAGGTGTTAACATCAGAGTACTAACCGCTCCTAGCTGCCGGGTGGATCAGATAGAAGTCCATACCCAAGATAAATTGAAAGATTTACCTGTGGAAATTAAATTTTTTCCAGTTCCATTCATAAAACTAATTGTTAGAGATAAAAAAGAGATGTTGATAGCGTTTTGCAAGTTATCAGGTTCCACTGCTCTATCTGAAACTACTATAGCCATTTGGAATCAGTATCAGGAGTTTGTTGATACCATATCTGGAATTTATGATTTCATATGGAAATCAGATTATTTCAATGAGATATAATCTAAGGATTTGATGTTTAAGAAGGATGTTAAATAGATTTATAAGGCAAGATCACCAATTAATTAAAATATTTAATTAATACTTGAGATATTTGGTTAAATTGATATATCTTTTTATTATACAATGACTGAAATTTGAGAAATTTAATGAATTACCCATTAATGATATTGAAATTTTAAATAAGGTGTTTTAAGATGAAAGCATTATTCGTGATTACTGGACCTGGTGTTGGAGGGGATAGTGCAGCTGCACTTAATATTTCCAAATCCTTGTCTAAAATTGGTGTTGAAAGTGAATTCGCCCTGGATAGTAAATCCAGTGGTTTATTGTTTAAAAATAATAACTTAAAATGGTATAAAACAACCGTACCCGCAGCAGGGGGACATGTGGCTTCCAAGTTTTCTTTATTAAAGGCTGCTTTTAAATCAATGAACGCAGTATTTGAAACATCTAGATTAATAAAAAATGTTAATCCAGATGTTGTTGTGGGTTTAAGTGGGGGAGGCGCGGTTATAGGATGTTTATCTGCTAAAATGGCGAATGTTCCATCTGTATGTATTCTGTGGACTCCTATTGATGCCAAGATCTGTCCAAGAGTAGCAACCGCGTGTGTTACTAGTACTGAGTCTCCATTGTTTGGAAAGGAAACCAAATTCAAAAATTTGCATCAATCATATTCTCCAATTGATCCCACTGTAATCAATGGAGATAAGGAAAAAGCGCGCAATCTTATGCCAGATGAATACGATGAGAATTTACCTACCATCCTCTTATCATCAGGATCTCATCTCTTTGAAAAAATGGTTCTAGCCGCCTCAAAGCTAGGTAAAAGTGATATTGGGGCCAATATTGTCGTTGTAGGAATAAATAGAGATGAAAAATGTTTAAAACTCCTTAAAGAAGATAATATAATATACTTAGGTTTTATAGACTGGATACGTGATTTATTTAAATTAGCCGACCTGGTTATATCTTCTGATGACGGAATAATGATCCATGAAACCATAGCCTGTGGCTTACCGCTTATCACTCTTCAAGGGGTGAAATGGGGTCGGATCACACGATTCCCGGAAATATTCAAGGGCGCATTAGTTCAAGGACATTTGGAAACCATAGATACCCAAGTAAAGGAAGCTCTTGAACATCTTGATGAAATGAAAGAAAATGTCACCAAGTACAGCAAAGATATATTAGAAACTCCCGATAGAATCGCTGAGATAATTTACCATAGTGTTTAACATATTAAATCAGTTTAATCCATAATATAATAATAAATGAATTCATAATACATTTCAAAAATTAATTGGTTGATAAACCAGGGGATACTTAATCTCCAAGAAAATGGTTTAGCATAATAATAGTAGAAAAAAATCATATATATGTTCCATAAAATATCGTTTAGATATTAAGATTATAAACTTAAAAAGGTGCGAAAGTGTATCAAAAATTACTTAAAAATATTAAAAATAAAGAATCAACAATTTGTGTAGTTGGATTAGGCTATGTAGGCCTTCCAACAGCTATATTCTTCGCTGAAAATGACTTTAATGTGATTGGAGTGGGAACAGATGAAATTAAATTGGATATGATCGGTCAGGGAATTTCTCCATTAGGTGAGCTTGGATTAGATTCCCGATTATTGAAAGTTGTTCAGGATGGAAAATTAGTAACCACAACTGATCTTCCTGAAGCAACTCGCCAATCGGATATAATTTTAATCATTGTACCCACACCGGTTACCAAATCCAAAGACCCAGATCTTTCTCATATTAAATCTGCAGGAGGAAATATTGCCAAAGGGATGGGACCTGGTAAACTGGTTGTTTTGGAATCAACAGTATACCCTGGAGTAACTGAAGAAACATTGCAACCCATACTAGAATCTTCCGGTCTTAAAGCAGGTGAAGACTTCGGTCTAGCATACTGTCCAGAGAGATACAATCCCGGGGACGATGAACACTCCATAGAGAAAGTGGCACGTGTGGTTGGTGGAATAACACCAGAATGGGCGGAGATAACCCATGAATTATACCAGTTCATCATCGAAGAAGATATTCAGGTTTTAAGGAATATTAAAACAGCCGAAGCAGCTAAAGTTATTGAAAA
>JAJFTX010000023.1 GCA_021372715.1 Methanobacterium sp.
ACATAAAAGTTTATATATATAATAGTTATATATTATGACTATGGGTTTATTGGAAAATAATAATTTAACCATAAAAACCCAGATAAAACTAAAAACAGGTGATAAGAGATGCATAGAGAAATGGGAGGTATGCATATGCACGATAGACACGGACATATGCATCACCGAATGGAAAAGGATTGGATGATGAATAAAGAGTACATGGAGAAATTTATGGGGTACCTGTCAGATGAGGATAAGAAGAAACTGACCGCCGCTAAAATTGCCATGAAAATCGCCATGTATGAAAAGAAAAAGGAACTCTTGGAAGAGAAGAAAAAGATAATGGCCATGAAATATGATATGAAAGCAGAAAAAATGGAAAAGAAGATAGAAATGCTCAAAATGATGCGGGACATGATAGAAGATAAGGACTAGAAGATAAACTATAAAAAAAATTTTATTCAAAAAATTAATTAATTTTTTTTAAAATTAATTATTCTTTTCTTAATTCCCTTATTCTTAATATTATATCAGCTTAAACCAGTTTTATGGATCCTATATTCCCCGTAAAAAGAAAGATAATAGATCTATAATTTGTGAATAGTTTTTTTTAAATAATAGTTTTATTATATAACTAAATTGGATATTATTTACTGTATTTTTATCGGATGGATAGTGATGGATGACGAGAAATTGAATAGAATGGTGGAAGACCTTTATACACTGTTCCCCCTAGTTAGAAAGAAGATCTTCAAACCTAGAAAACGGTTTAAAAAGAATAAGATACCCTATTCTCACTATCATGTGCTTAGAATTTTAAACAAAAGGGGAGAGCTCCCCATGTCTGAGATCGGAAGACTGGCCCATATACATAAATCAAATATGACCTCCTTAACCGATAAATTGGTGGAAGAAGGGGTAGCCGAACGGCTTCCTGACGAAAACGACCGCAGAAAGATAAACCTGGCCATAAACAACCAAGGCAAAGAACTCCTGGACAACTGGAGAAAACAACACTACACCGATATAAAAACCAAACTAGCCACCCTATCCGAAGAAGACCAGGAAACACTCTACCAATCAGTTAAGAACATCAAAGAGATTATTCAGAAGATAGATGAAGGATAAAATCAAAAATAATTTATTTTTTAATATAATAATTAGTTAATAAAGTCCTCATCAGTGTCATAAATCCGATTGAATAAGAAAGGTAAAAAAAGGCATTGTGTATAAGATATGATTGTGATGTTTCATAAAAACTGGTTTATTAGTAATATAAATTCTGCTCCAAATCCATACACAATCAAAGCAAATACAAGACGTATCTATTTATATTTCAGGGAAAATAATCGATAATATTGTTTTTCATAGATTTAACTAATAAATAGTGAGTATAATTTGTATTAAAGGTTGTGCTTTATACAATAATGGATTGTGGCCGCTTTATTTGTGAATATTTAAAGTTATCTATTTGTAAGTAAGTTGTTACTTTTAAATAACATGATAAACTGATATAAATTCAGAGTAGGAATCGTTTGATGTATCTGATTTAGAATATTCCTACAAAGGGGGCATAAAGGGGGTGAAAAAAGATGCGAAAAATAGCAACCTTGTTTTTACTGATGATTACATTTGGTATGGTCTTTGCAGGAGCAGTCTCTGCACAGGATATAGATGCAACAGTAAATGTAACTGTTAATGATACCAATGGTGACCCTGTTGATGTGACATGCCCAGGTAATGAAGTAATAGTCGATGTGCTTGTTAAAAACAACGGTGAGGAATTTAATAGTCCTGTTGTAGGGCTGGTTATTGATCCAGAGAGTGGATTGCAATTTGATCCTAATAATGCTATGATGTGGGATGGTTCACAATGGATCATAAACGACCCAAGTAATTGGTTAAAAGAGTTTTTTTATTGGGACTCACAAACTAATCAATGGTGTTGGGATATTCAACTTATAACCAATCTGGCTCCAAATCAACAAGTTGAACTTTTAGCACCAGCTATAGTAACTGACTACGGATCAATAAAAACAGATGCAACATTATATCAAATTGGTTTTGTACTTAGAACCATTGATGAGGACAGTTACACCTTTGAATCAGTGCCTTGCCACAATTGCCATGGCCATCATGGTGAAACCGTACCTATGCAAGCTACAGGTTCCCCATTAGCATTAGCAGCGCTCGGATTATTAGGTATATTAGGAGGAGCAGTCTACGGTAAACTCCGATAGAAATAATATACTATTATTTTTTTTCTATTCTTTTTTTGAACATTTTTCAATAATTTTTTATAGATGGTGTTTAAGTTCATTTCAGGTGAAAATTAATTTTTAGGCGAGGAGATTTGTTAAAAGGTGGTTGTCGGCTCACCTATAATGTTAATATTAATTACATACGTAGATGGAGTTTTACAAGGAGCAATAAGCAGCTAAACCTTCAACGACGTAAACACTAACCATACCATAAGCGCTTTATTTATACATTATTGGATAACCAGAGCAGGGATCATTTTTGAAAAAACTAAGAAAGTTCAAAGATTCAATTGAATGTTGGTTTATTAAAATCAACACTATTTATTTTTTTACACTATTTAAGAAATGTGAATTTTTAATAGAATTGCATATAGCTTATAGCTTAAGTATGGATGGCATCTTTACTCCTTAGTATATATTACTTGCACAGCAATAATTTATGGAATATCATTACACTAGACATCGTTATAGTATTAGCCGTAATTATTATTTTAACAATCGCTACTTTAACCAACGGATCACAATAAAATCAATTATTTCATAGATAATTTGAGCTTCTAGTAAAAATAGATTGTAATTACTTCTTTTTATGAATATTTTATTAGTTATAATTTTATATAATATGATAATCATATGAATTTAAGTAGGAATATTTATTTGAATGTTTTTTAGGTTTAATCCTACTGATGGGGCATAAAGGGGGTGAAAACGTATGAAAAAAATAGCAACAATCTTTTTACTAATGATCAGTTTTGGTATGGTCTTCGCCGGAGCAGTCTCCGCACAAGAAACAGCTGGAACCGTGACCACAACTGTTATTGATGAAAATGGAAATCCTGCAACCACGGTTTGTAATGGTGATACTGTCATCATTGATGTAGTAGCAAATAACACTGGAGACACGAATCTTAATTGGCCATTTGTTAATGTGACTGTTCTTAAAAACTCTAGTTTAGCAGTTGATCCGGCAACAGCAGTAATGACCTGGTTTTACAACGATGGTACTTCTGACACATATATAAACAACGCTTCTAATCCATTCTTCTACTGGAGCGATGCTTGGGGAAGTTGGATCTGGTATATTGGATGGGCTGTAGATGACAACGCGATGTATCCTGGTGAATATGCTACGCTTGATGTAGCAGCCTTAGTCAAAGAAACCGGAGCAATAACAGTGAACAGTGAATTATTTAATCAGCCACCAGGTCCACGTCAAATCTCACTGGATTCTGACAGTTACACATTCTTATCAGTACCCTGCAGACATTGCCATCCGTATGGAGAAACTGTGCCTATGCAGAACACCGGAGCACCTATAGCAGCTGCTATAATGGGACTGGTGGGAATAATCGGTGGAACAGTCTACGGCAAACTTCGATAGTAAAAATATAATAATATTTTTTTTCTATTCTTTTTTTTTTGCTCATAAATAACTTTCAATTAGTTTGCTCTTTAGTGACTTTTATCACTGCTTTTTTGTTGATTTAAGGTTTGGGGTGATGTACATATTTATGAAAGTATTTACATACCTTGTTTGAAATGTTATAAAAAAAAATTATAAAAGGGGGTGAAAAAGATAAAAAAACAACTAATCTTACTCAGTATCATATTTATTTTTGGTTTCATTTTCTGCGGAGCGGCCTCTGCAGCCCAGTATGCAGATTTACAAGTTTCTAATTCTAATTGTGTAGTGTCCAGTGATGGGCAGACCGCGGATTTCAGCCTAACCGTAACTAACAACGGTCCCAGCACGGCTCAAAATGTGGTTTTACAGGATCAGATGTTAGGTGTGGATGTTAAATCTTCCCAGTACAGTATCAACAATGGTGCCTGGCAGGACTGGAACCAACATTACATCACTTTAGGAACCATGAATGCAGGTTCAAGTGTTCTTGTACAGTTCCAGGCAGATGTAACCGGCACATCGCTAGCGAATAGGGCGCAGGTATCCAGCACCACCACGGACCTCATCCGAACCAATAACGTTCAGATTTACAAAACACAAGCAGCTTACACCATTATAGCCACAGCCGGGACAGGAGGAACCATCCAACCCAATGGAAACGTGAATGTTTACACTGGTAATTCACAAAGCTTCACCATAACACCAAACACAGGATATGTAATTAATGATGTCCTGGTAGATGGTGTTTCAATAGGGGCAGTTCCCAGCTACACTTTCAACGACGTAACCAACAATCACACCATAAATGCCACATTCAAAACAACCGCCAGATTTGCATACATATCCAATCGGATAGATAACACCATTTCAGTCATCGACATAAAAACAAACACAGTAACAGCCAATATACCGGTAGGATATAATCCTCAAGGTGTTGCGTTTACCCCAGATGGAAGTAAAGTATATGTAGCCAATTCAAGTAGCGATACTGTTTCAGTTATAAACACAGCAACTAACACAATAACAGCCACTATACCTGTAGGATTTTATCCTTGGGGTGTTGCGTTTACTCCAGATGGAAGTAAAGCATACGTAACGAACTATTATAGCAATAATGTTTCAGTTATAGACACAGCTACCAACACAGTGATAGGTAGCCCTATTTCGGTTGGTGATGGGCCTATTGGTGTTGCGGTAACTCCAGATGGAAGTAAAGCATATGTAGTGAACTATTATGGCAATAATGTTTCGGTCATCAACACAATAGACAACACTGTTACCACCACCATAAACGTAGATAGTGGGCCTTTTGGTGTTGCGTTTACCCCAGATGGAAGTAAAGCATACGTAACGAACTATGATAACAGTACTGTTTCAGTTATAGACACAGCAACCAACACAGTGATAGGCAACCCTATTCCGGTTGGTTATGCACCGACTGGTGTGGCGGTAACTCCAGATGGAAGTAAAGCATACGTAGCAAACTGGAATAGTAATACTGTTTCGGTCATCAACACATTAACCAACACTGTAACCACAACCATAAACGTAGGAATTGAGCCTATTGGTGTTGCGTTTACCCCAGATGGAAGTAAAGCATATGTAGCCAATTCAGGTAGCAATACTGTTTCAGTTATAGACACAGCAAACAACATAATCACCAACAACATACTCGTAGGAAATAATCCATGTGCATTTGGTAATTTCATAGGATAAATTGATCCTTAGAAAACCAAAGAGATCTGAAACAAGGTAAGTTTGCAAAAATTGAATCAAAAGTTGGTTTTTATAAAACCAACACTACTTATTTTTTTTTAATTATTATTTTTTTTAACTAAAAAAAAAACGCTATTTTACTAAATTAATGCCTTAAACACTTTACCTTAATAGGGGCTGGCAAAAAATCAAATATCCATCTACAACATCAATAATATACCACTAATAAAAGAAGATACCATTTAAAACATTCTTTTTTTTATTTCTAAATAAATATTTACCTCATCTTCAAGATATTAAAAATATAATGCTATTTTGTAAACTTAAGCAGAGGTTCCTTTAATAAAAATTTGTTTAGATTATATTAGGTTAACAAGAGGTTTCGGAATGTCAAAAAACACTACAAACAAAGTAGAGAAGCAGAATATCGGACAATGGGAGTTCTGGATAGATGTTGGTGGAACCTTCACCGATTGCCTAGCTAAGAGCCCCGACAAGTCGATTAAGACCTATAAACTACTGAGTTCAGGAACTATTAAAGGGCGTGTGGGAGAAGGCTCTACCAGGACGAATATAATAGACCATCAGCGAAAAAAAGATCCCCCACATTTCTTTGAAAACTACAAACTCACCCTTTTAAGACATAAAAGAAATGAGAGTGAACCTAACGATGGGGCAGCTGGTGTTGAAATAGTTGACAGTGGCATCCTGGTAGCTGCTTTCGATATAGAGCAGGGGAAATTAAGCCTTTCAAGACCCCTATCAGTTTCTCCAGAGAAGGGAATGCTATATGAACTCTCATCTGATGAGGAAGCTCCCCTTACCTGTATCAGATGGTTGAGGAAGCTGCAGTTAGATGAGAAGATAGGTGACGATGTTACGGTTCGGCTGGGAACAACCCGGGGGACCAATGCACTCTTAGAAAAACAGGGGGCCAAAGTCGGTTTTTTAACTACCAAAGGGTTTGCAGATATCCTAAAAATCGGCTACCAAAACCGTCCCAGACTGTTTACCCTGAAAGTTCAAAAACCCATGGAGCTGTACCAGGAAGTTGTTGAACTAGATGAACGCATGGACCATGAAGGAGAAATTTTAACACCCCTGGATAAAGGGGAAGTAAGAAGAAAATTATCTTCATTAAAGGAAAATGGAATAGAATCTATTGCTGTGTGCCTGATGAATGCGTACAAGAATAACCGGCATGAGCAGATGATTCGTGATGTGGCCCGGGAAATGGGTTTCAAGCATATTTCTACATCAACAGATCTGGTGCCATTACAGAAGATAGTCTCCCGCGGAGAAACCACAACAGTTGATGCATACCTCACACCGATTATACAGGATTACATCCAGAATATTCGAAGCGGCCTCCCCCGGGCTCCTCTTAAAATGATGACCAATGCCGGAGGACTGGTTGAGGCAGAATCATATGCCGGTAAAGACAGTATACTATCCGGCCCGGCAGGAGGTGTGGTGGGCTATGCCAAAGTAGCAGAACAGGCAGGAATATCCCAGGTGATAGGTTTTGATATGGGCGGAACCAGCACAGACGTGAGCCGTTTTAACGGTGAATATGAGTTCCGTTATGAAATGGAGATTCAAGATCCAGAATCCCATGGAGGGGTGCATCTTATCTCACCCATGTTATGGATTGAAACAGTTGCTGCAGGCGGAGGATCTATCTGCTGGTTTGACGGCCAACTACCCCGAGTCGGTCCTAAAAGTGCCGGTGCAGAACCAGGACCTGCTTCCTATGGTCGTGGAGGCCCGCTCACCATCACTGATATTAATATTTACCTGGGACGGATACTACCGGAATACTTTGCCTTCCCCCTTGATCTTCAGGCGGTGGAGGATCGTCTGGATGAAATCATTAAAAAGATGCAACAATGCAACCAGAATTATAGCCGGGAAGAATTGGCAGCAGGTTTTGCTCGTATAGCCAATAGTACCATCTCAGCTGCAATTAAAAAAATATCCATAGCCCGTGGATATGATCCCCGTGATTATGCTCTGATCACTTTTGGAGGTGCCGGTGCGCAGCACGCCTGTCCCATCGCCAGAGAACTGGGAATTAAAAAGATATTACTCCATCCTTATGGAAGTATTCTCAGTGCCTATGGTATGGGGATGGCAGATGTAAAAAAATTCGCCCAGCAGGACGTTGGTCGGCCCTACAATCAGGAGGTGCTGGATTCCATGGATGATATGTTCCAGCGCATGGAGGCTCAACTCTTTGCTGAAATTCTTGAAGAAGATGTCCCTGCAGAACATATCAAACCTGCCCGGCGCATGCTCGATCTTCGCTATGTCGGTCAGGAACAGACATTAACTATCCCCTGCCCTGAAGATGGAAACTACCAGTTAGCCTTTGAAGCCCGGCATCGTCTTCATTATGGCTTTACATATAAGGGGCGTGCTATTGAAATACAAGCCGCCCGTGTGGAGATGATCGGGGAAACAGAGAAAAAAGAACCGGAATCCATTCCTTTAGTGGAACGTAGGCCTGACCCGGAGCAGATGAGCCCATTGTTTGCTGCTGGTTCATGGTGTGAGGCAGCAGTGTTTAAATGGGAGAATCTCTACCCTGGAGATCATATCACCGGTCCTGCTTTGATCATCGAAGCAGGAAGCACCATAGCAGTCGACCCGGGATGGGAGGCTGATGTTACAGAGCTTAACAATATAATCCTCGAAGATGTTGAAGGTCAGAAAGAAAAGGAAGCTAGAAGTGTGGAAGTTGACCTGATCACCCTTGAATTATTTAAAAACGCTTTTTCATCAATTGCAGAGCATATGGGTGCAACTTTACAAAAAACCGCTCTTTCAACTAATATTAAGGAGCGTTTAGATTTCAGTTGTGCTATTTTCTCAAGAGAAGGTGAGCTGGTGGCAAATGCTCCTCATATCCCTGTGCACCTGGGTGCTATGCCTGCATCTGTTAAACATATTATCTCCTCTTTTCATGATATGCAACCGGGGGAAGTGTATATTACCAATGATCCTTTTCATGGTGGTAGCCACCTGCCGGATGTTACGGTGGTGACTCCAGTATTCGATGAGAAGGATAAAGAGCTGGTCTTTTTTGCAGCCAGCCGTGCTCATCATGCTGAAATAGGCGGCATCACCCCGGGATCCATGCCTCCTTTTTCTAAAAATCTAGCTGAAGAAGGTGTCTTGATCAAAGCTTTCCGTTTCATAAGCGATGACCAGGCCAGTGAGGAAGAGTTAAAGAAGCTACTTTGCAGTGCTAAATATCCAACACGTTCTTTAGGGGATAATATAGCAGATATTCATGCTCAGGTAGCGGCGAACCAAACCGGGGTAGTTCAGCTTCTGGAGCTGGTGGATCGGTATGGACTTAACATGGTCAAGGCATATATGGGGCATATCCAAGTGGCAGCTGAAAATATGATGCGGCGTTCCCTTTTAAAAATTGATCAAGGGGAGTATAGATTTACTGATTATCTTGATAATGGATCACCACTCACTGTGAAGATCAACATCCTTGAACAGGGAGAAGCAGTGGTTGACTTTCATGGAACTGGGGATGTGATCAGGGGTAGTTTGAATGCTAATACCGCTATTGTAAGTAGTGCTGTGCTTTACTGTTTCCGCTGCCTTATAGAGGAGGATATTCCTTTAAATGCTGGTGTATTGAAACCTATTAATATTATCTTACCGGGTAGGAGTTTCCTTAACCCACCGGTAGATGATGATCCTGAAAAATGTGCGGCTGTCGCTGGTGGTAATGTGGAGACTTCACAACGTATCGTGGATACTATCTTCGGTGCCCTGGGTTTAGTGGCTGCCAGTCAGGGGACTATGAATAATGTTTCTTTCGGCCGGGAGGGGGATGAGACGAAGCCAGCGGTTGCCTATTATGAAACCATCGGTGGTGGTTCTGGAGCAGGGGAGGACTTTCCAGGTGCCAGTGCTGTTCATACTCATATGACCAATACCAGGTTAACGGATCCGGAAGTTTTGGAAGCTCGTTACCCTATCAGAATTAATGAGTTTGTCATTAGACGAGGTTCTGGTGGAGATGGAAAGTACCATGGTGGGGATGGTATTATCAGAGAAATAGAATTCCTAGAAACTTTAAATGTTTCCTTACTTACTGGTAGGAGAAATTATGCTCCTTATGGTCTCTTTGGAGGTGAGTCGGGACTTAAAGGTCATAATATATTAAGGCGTGCTGGTCAAGAAAGTGAAGAATTGGCATGGGCTGCTGCTTTTAATGTGGGGAAAGGGGATATACTCATTATAGAAACACCGGGTGGTGGTGGTTTTGGAAGAAGATCTGGTTCAAAGGATGAAAAATGAGATACAGGGCACTGATTAATGAAGTTAATATTTTGTTAGTATTTAGTAACCTTTATATGGTATGGTGAACAAATAATAATATTAATAGGATATATTATAGGTGAATATTTTTTTAGATAAATCCTATTGATTTAACAAAGGGGGGAAAAAGATATGAGAAAAATAGCAACAATATTTTTATTGATAGTTGCTTTTGGTATGGTCTTCTCTGGGGTAGTTTCTGCTCAAGAAGTGACGACAACTGTTATTGATGAAAATGGAAATCCTGCAACCACTGTTTGTAATGGTGATACTGTAACTATAGATGTAGTTGCAAATAACACCGATGACATTACTCTTGAAGATCCATTTGTGAATATTACTGCTTTAAAAAACTCAAGTTTAGTAGTAAATCCAACAACAGCAATAATGTACTATAATGGAATTCCTTATACCAACGACCCTAATGATCCATTCTTCTGGTGGGAACCCGATTGGGGCTGGGTCTGGTGGATTGGATGGGCTGTAGATGACAACGCAATGTACCCTGGTGAGACAGCTATACTTGATGTAACAGCCCTTGTCAAAGAAACCGGAGCAATAAAAGTAACTAGCGACTTCTATGCATGGCCAGAACAGGTAGAAGATCCTATTCTGCTGGATTCTGACAGCTACACATTCCAATCAGTACCCTGCAGACACTGCCATCCACATGGTGCAACCGTACCCATGCAGGCCACAGGTGCTCCATTAGCTGTAGCGGCACTGGGATTACTCAGCATAATCGGTGGAGCAGTCTACGGCAAACTCCGATAATAATATTTTTTTTCTATTCTTTTTTTTTATTCATCTACTCTAAAATATGATGATATTGGCAAAAACAGGTCTTATTATTTTTTAAATTTCAGTTTTCTTTTATTTAAGTAAAAGATATATAATTATTGGTGACTTATTCTTATTAAGAAATTGATTTTAAAAGGGGGTGAAAAAGATAAAAAAACAACTAATCTTACTCAGCATCATATTCATTTTTAGTTTCATTTTCTGCGGAGCAGCCTCAGCAGCCCAATATGCAGATTTACAAGTTTCTAATAGTAATTGTGTTGTTTCTAATGATGGCGTGACAGCAGATTTCAGTTTAACTGTTACTAATAATGGTCCTAATGCTGCTTCGAATGTTGTTTTACAGGATCAGATGTTAGGTGTGGATGTACAAACCTCACAGTACAGTATAAACAACGGACCCTGGCAGGACTATAACCAACACTACATCACCTTAGGAACATTAAATGCAGGTGCAAGTGTTCTTGTAAAATTCCAGGCAGATGTAACCGGTAATTCGTTGGCAAATAGGGCGCAGGTATCCAGCACTACCACTGATCTGATTCGGAACAACAACGTTCAGGTATATAAAACTCAATCATTCTATACCATAACCGCCACTGCAGGAACTGGAGGAACCATAAACCCCAGTGGAAACGTGAATGTTTACACTGGTAATTCAAAGAGCTTTACCATTACACCAGATGCCCATATGAAAATTGAAAACGTACTGGTCGATGGAGTATCTCAGGGAGCAATAAACAGCTACACCTTCAACGATGTAATAGCAAATCATACTATAAGCGCTAGTTTCAGCCATATAACATACACCATCACTGCTACAGCAGGAAATGGGGGTAATATATACCCTAGTGGTTCAGTAATTGTAAACGAACTAGATGATCAAACTTTTAATTTCACAGGAAACTCCGGATTCATGGTATTTTTTGTACTGGTCGATGGAGTAGATCAGGGAGCAATAAGCAGCTACACCTTCAACGATGTAACCACTAATCATACCATAACAGCTGAATTTATACACATTTGGTAGCTAAAGAGAAAACAGTTTTTTTGTAAAAACAAAAGGAAGTTTAAAAGATTTAGTTTAAAAGTTGGTTTTTTAAATCAATAATACATATTTTTTTTTAATCAATTAATGACTCATATGTCCTTGATATCTTAATTATCAAGAAACACCAGGTGGTGGTGTTTTTGGTCGATCCGAGCCAAAGGAGTATTTTGATAACTTCGTTTTAATTTCACAAAAACTTTTTGTTTTGTGGATAAAACAGGACGGATTTAAAACAAACATATAGAAAAAATAAGGGGGATATAATTTAGTTTTAGAAAAATAATCAATAAAAATTTTGTATGAATATTTTAAATTTCTTTTTTATTTCCATTTGGTCAGTATTTTATCTCTATGGAATATGGTTTTGCTTAAAAAGAAGAAGAATATATCCAGTATTAGTAGAGCTAATGAGATTACAAACAGGTTCAAAATATTTAATGAGACAATATTCGATACCAGTAACATATACATGGCTATGAATGGAATGAACAGGATTATTCCCAGTTGATTGGCAGTTCTAATATCATTGACTTTTGAGGATATTATAATGTTTAATTCAATGCTTAACAGGGATGAAAGCGGCACAGCGCATAGTAGGATAAATGCCATATTCCAATTCGGTAAAAAAATCTGACCAACATTATTATAGGTTATTAGATCGGTTAGGAACATGAAAATTACAGAACCAAGATATATCATTAAAACACAGGGTAGAAATGAAGCTATTGTTTTACCAAATAAAAGTTCCCCATCGGTTAGAGGTGTTGCCAGGAGCGGTTCTAAACTATGTTCAATCTTCTCACCTATAATACTATAGGAGGAAAGAGTATTGGGAAGGATATAAGCAAGGATTATATAAAAAAATGAAAAAGCATTCAAAAACACCATAATATCCCCTGTAGACATGGTTTTATCAGTACTGATAACCAAGGGTAGTCCGATTGAAATAAACAGTGGGATGATGATTAGTGAATATATGATCCTTTTTTTCTTCCGAAATATCTTAAAATCCTTGTTTGCTATAACCCATGATTTCCAGAATTTCATTTAATCTAGTCCCCTCACGAATTTCAGATATGCATCCTCTAAGGTCGGGCTCAGCCGGTTAACATATTGAACCTTCCCACCAGCTTCTATTATAGCATTTACTATGATAGGGTTCTCTTCCTCACCATTAGAAACATCAATAGTGATTTTATTATTATCCACCACCATATTTAGGAGTGATAATTTATTTAAGGCTTCTATAATACCTTCAGATACTGTTTCCACTTGGATGATGGTTTTCTCACCCCAAACTGATTCTTCGAGTTCTTCTGGAGTTCCTGATGCCAGGAGGTGAGTGTTGAAAATTCCAATCTTATCACAAACTCTCTGGGCCTCATCCAGATTATGGGTGTTAAGAAAAATAGTGGTATTTTTCTCCTTTTTTAATTGAAGAATGAAATCTCGCACCTTTTTCGCGGCTTCCGGATCCAGATTCGCTGTAGGCTCATCTAAGAAGAGAATTTGCGGATCATGTATCAATGCCCGGGCTATGGCAAGTTTTTGCTTCATCCCCTTAGAAAAACTACCAACATTAACCTTCCTTTTATCCCAGAGATCCATCAATTCAAGAAAATGTCGTATATTTTCTTTTCTCTGGGTTTCGGGACATTCATATAATTTACCATAAAAGTCCAGGTTATCATAGGCACTGAGATCATTATAGAGACCAACATTTTCCGGGAGCAGTCCAATGATCTTTCTAATTTTCAAAGAATCTTCCGGATCATCTATATCATATCCTGCTATCTGGGCTTCTCCACTGGTCTTGGATATGAGACAGCAAAGCATTCTCATAGTGGTGGTTTTCCCTGCTCCATTGGGGCCTAAAAATCCGAAAATCTCACCATCCTTAACTTCTAAAGTGATTCCATCCACTGCAGTTAAATCTCCGAATTTCCTGGTAAGATTTTTTGTAACAATCAACTATGATACACCAAACAAGTTTATATAATATCCTAGGATCATTGATCTAATTCTAAATATTATTCAATTCACTTTACATTGGATATACATTATCCAAAAAAAATAGTAAAAAAAGTACTTTAGGGCTTCGATTTTCTTTTATTTTTAAAAATTTATATGTCATCTGTTCGGTTGAAACTGGTATAAGCATAGTCTGGTGGGGTGGCAGTGTAATCTTTAAAAGTGGTTAATAGATTTTGTGCTTTACCATCTGTAATGTCTGTGAAGATAAAATTCTTACCACTTAGACCATCTACGAATACGTCTACATTATCTAAATAATAAATCATGTTTATTCTCCTTTGGCTTTTAGCGATTCAAGCTCC
>JAJFTX010000015.1 GCA_021372715.1 Methanobacterium sp.
TCGCTGCTCCTATCCTCGTTACCCCTCTCATTATATCAGTTCCATATTCTTTAATTTTTATAATCTTCTTCCTGTTTTTTTCTGTGAACTCTAATTTAGGGTATTTCCATTACTATCAGTTTTATATTTTTGATCCAGCCAATACCGTAAGATTTCATTTGTGACTTTGGTGTTGACTATGTAAATTTTAAGATTCAAAAGATGAAATATCTTTCCTTGCTTTTTTTAGCAGGATCAAAATCGGGATTTATTTCTAATGATTTATCAAAATAAACCATAGCTTCTTTGAGATTTTTTAGTTTTCTAGCGATCATTCCTTTGTAATACCATGCCTTGAAATTCTGCTCTTCAAGTTCCAAAGCACTATCTAAACACTCTAAAGCTTCATCATATTCTTCAAGATCTATTAAAACTGCCCCCTTATTAGTCAACACTACAATTGAATCTGGAAACACCACTAATGCTTTATCATAATATTTTAAAGCCTTTCCATATTCTCCCATCTTTTGAAATGCGTACCCTGCATTGTTCAAGGCATCAAAATTATCAGGATCCAACTCCAAAACCCTCTCAAAACATTTTAAAGCTCCATCATGTCTTTCAAGCGCCCCTAAAACAAAACCTTAAAAAGCCATACATTGGCATATCCGGACTTATTGACAAAAACCTTCTCAAAACATTCCAACGCCTCTTCCTGCCGATTCAAATTTATAAACGCACAGCCCTTATTGAAAATAGCATCCACATCCTCTGGATCCAACTCCAAAACCTGATTATAATAATTCAAACCCCCTTCATGATCACCCTCATTTCCAACACGCTTACCCTTCTCAAACAAAGACCTCTTCTTCAAACCATCAAACAAGCCCAATTACAACATCTCCCATACAATAAATAGTAATACAGACATAACATTTAAACTAAGTTAAAGCCATCTGGATATTGTCCATACCATAACATTTCATGACACTATACTACTAATGAGATTAAAAACTTCATAAAATCTATCAAAAACTGCGAAACACCATACAACACAAATGCCAATATAAACATGAACCAAAAACCATATTTACCTCTTAAATCAATCGGAACAATTTTATTAAGCTTATCAGGGAACAAATACACTGTTTGTATTAATAAGCCTACAAGAATCGAAGCAATAATAAATTCTAAAGATGGAAATCCTTTACTAATATATATGCTTATATATGAAAATCCACGACCTATGGTAAAAATTCCTAAAGCCATTGCCATAATCCAGTAAGAAATAGGTATATAACCCATGCCTTCATTTGTAATACTTTCATCACTGAAGGTTTTAATCCTCAAAAACATTCCCAAAATAGGATAAACAACCGCAATCCCTGCCCCCAAACCAAAAAATATATTTTCAGATATTACGCCTAACGTTAACATTATCATGAAAAATCCAGGTGCTACACTAAGTAAAAAAAGACTAAAAGATGATAAGAATCTTCTAACCCATACTTTTCATCCAATTTATCCCAAAAATAAAAAACTAATCCAATTCCAGGTATAAAAAGACTAAAAGCTAGGAAAAATAGGATTATACCCCCAGCAAATGCTCCAATAACGCAGCTAGAAATTGCAGAAACAACCAATCCAAAGGGTATAAAAAGCAAAATTTGAATTTTACGCTCGTCTTCAGTAAAACCCCAAGGCATCCTAAACAAAAGACTCAACATACGTTTATGTTTATACTTCATACAAGATCACACGAATAAATCAAACTGATGCAAGGTACTCCTCAGTACTATTATATTTTTTATAGCCAAAAGCACTGTCAACATACTCACTATTTATATCTACTTCCCGCCCAATTATAGTTGTCCCTAAAGTGATCATACCATCTTTCTTCAAACTAGAGGCAATTTCTTCTTTCGTCCACCCATATGCTAATCTAAGTACTCCTTCAGGAGAACCATAGTCAAAATAACGTACACTAGTAAAATCTGCAAGAGGCCCATATATAGGATCCTGACTCGTTCTCTTAATATTTTGGACAACATACCCCTTATAATCATTAGGAATATTAAAGAGTTTTTTGGAAGTTCCTTTTGATGTTGTTTGTTCAACAACAAACTTACCACCTATTAACCGACCAGGGGTTTTTTGATACATTGTGATCGCATTTCTTAAAGCAAATTTACCAAAATTACTTTCCCATCCAATATAAGGTACTAAAGCAGGTCCAACGTTCAAAGCAAATTTAATTTGATTCGATGGAGAATACATATCCTCATCCATATCAGCAGCATACCAAGAAGCAGCTAATCCTACTCCTATCAAAGCCCCTGCGGCAATCCATCCTATTGGTCCTGCGGCTATTAAAAACGGAAGTGCTGCGACCGCTATTGATATTGCTGTGCTGCCTGCAAGTCCGAGTGCTTCATCTTTCCATTCGTCGCTTCCCTGGCCGAAATCTGTAGCCACACCTTTACCAGTTTCCATAACCTCATTTATAGCGTCTTTGTTGTCCAGTAATGAGTTACCAAAACCATGGCCCCATTCGGTTTGCTGGTCGCCAAAGCACTTGGTACCGCTGATAATCTCATTTAAAGACATACCATCCCTTACAATACCAGTCAATGGATCAATAATCAATATTCTCTGATTATCACCGACTGCTCTTATAATTGTGTAACCATTACTTTCAAAAATCTCCAAAGGATCACCGTTAAGCATCATATAACCCAAACCAAGAGTCACACTGCCAAGAAGATCACTAGTACTGTTATAAGAAGGGAATAAAGCCTGTCCAACCCAATATTCTATAATTGAGAAGGAAGACGAACAAGCATAACGGAAGGCCCTCACATTCTCTGGATCGCCAACTACATCCATACCCATACGATGACTCATCTCACCCGTAATATAAGTCGAGCTTGTATCATCACACACAGAAACCACAATAGGAGTAGTACGACTCCAAGTTACATTGTATTTGTATGCCGCAGCATCAGCCACTATATCATGACAATAAATAACCAAAAGGGCCTCCAAGAAAGTA
>JAJFTX010000160.1 GCA_021372715.1 Methanobacterium sp.
GATGAAAAATTTTTTTCCAATAAGGAAACCTATGACATATTCTCCCCTGCTGAAGTGGAACGAGAATCGACCACCGCTATGATCATAGAAAAGATAGAAGAAGTAAAGCCCTCCAGAGTCTTTTTAGATCCAATTACCCAGTTTAGATACCTATCCACCGACGAATTTCAGTTCAGAAAACAGGTACTTAGTTTTCTCCGATATTTAACCGATAAAGGTGCAACAGTACTATTCACATCGGAATTCAGTCCCAGTGAACCCGATGATGACCTCCAATTTTTAAGTGATGGTATAATAAATGTTAAATTTTTCCCGGAAGGACGCAGCATATCCTTGAGTAAATACCGAGGATCAGGGTTCCGATTCGGCACACATGCCATGAGGATAACACCAAAAGGAGTTAAGATATACCCTCGTCTTAGGGCATTTACGAAAGAAAAAGAATTTGAACATGAAACAATATCCTCAGGAATCCCAGAAATAGACGAACTACTCCATGGAGGTATAGAAAGAGGTACTGCCACCATTATCAGCGGACCCAGCGGAGTTGGAAAGACAACCGTGGGAATACAATTTATGAAGGAAGCAGCAGGAAGAGGAGAACCATCCATAGTATACACCTTTGAAGAAGGTGAAGAAAGTTTAATAAACCGGTGTGAGTCCATAAACATTCCAATTAAAAGTATGAAAAAAACTGGTTTACTCTCTGTGGTACAAGTTGAACCATTGAGATACTCACCAGAGGAATTTGCTCAACTGGTCAGAAAACAGGTAAACGCTAAAAAAGCGCAGATAGTGATGATAGACAGCACATCCGGATATAAACTTTCCCTTCGTGGAGAAGACCCAGTGAGCCATTTACATGCACTGACTAAGTATCTAACCAGAATGGGATGTACTGTTATACTCATAAATGAAGTGGAAAAAATCAGCGGAGGGCTTAAAATAACTGAGATAGGCATCAGCTACCTGGCTGATAACATAATATTCCTGCGCTATTTTGAATCAAGTGGGGAATTACGAAAAACCATAGGCGTACTTAAAAAACGACTAAGTAGTTTTGAAAAGACCTTACGTGAAATTGAGATTACTAAATATGGAATTAGAGTGGGTAATCCACTGAAAGATATAAAAGGAATATTAAGTGGAACTCCAGAACGTTCTGATGAAGAAGGATGAGAATAAAATGTCAAACAATCCCACCATTTTAATCCTTAACCGAAATAAAAAGAACATAGAATTAATGGATAAAGTTATATCTCCACAGGGATACGAAATACAGGGATCAACCAATCTAAATGAATTAAAAGACTTCATAAATACAAATAAAAAAATAGATTTAGTATTGATAGATTTAACAGGATTTGATAGAAGAATCTGGGAAGAATGCGAAAATCTAAGGGAAAATAAAATACCATTTTTAATCATAAGCCCTCAAAAACATATACAGCTACATGAAGAGAGTATAAAACATGGAGCAGAGGATTTTCTGGTGAAACCATTGGTGGTAAAGGAGATGGTTACTCTTATAAATGAATTCCTAAAAACCGATGCCTAATATGAATGTTTTTTAT
>JAJFTX010000087.1 GCA_021372715.1 Methanobacterium sp.
TTATCATATCCTTAACTTTGTTTAGATATAGCCTGATTTGGACAGCTTTGAATGCATATATCGCAGTCATCACATTTTTCCGGGACTAAAACCAGTTCACCATCTTCTTCTATTAGCGCACCCTGTTCACAGACTTTAATACACAGTCCTTCACCGGAACAGTCCTTTATTTTCCAACATTTTTCCATGTCTATTACTACTGGCATTTTATCATTCCTTCTAATACATAATATTGATCAATTCATAAATTATGCGACATGTTTATATAAACATATCGTTTTTTAATTATTGCATCGTCGTAAAAAATTTTTTTTAAAAAAACCAGATGATATTAATCACACTATTTTAAAAAATTTAAAAAATAATTATTACAAATCTAAGAAGAATCCTTATTATAAATAAATTTAAAAAGAAAAAAGAAGTTTTAAAAGGTTATTCTTTTCCAACCATCACTTCAGTGGATTTTACGATGGCTATAACCTTATCTCCTTCTTTAATACCGAGATCATCTGCTGCTTCTTTGGTTATAATGGCTGTAATAACATCTGGATTTTCAATTTTTATTTTAATCTTAGCCATCACCATTCCAGAATCTACAGCTTCTACTTTGCCCTTTAGTTTGTTCCTAGCACTTATTTTCATCCCCCAATCATCTCCTTTTTTTTATAAATTTACTGGTAGTATATTATTTATATCACTAAATTAAAATAATTTTTTTATGCAAAATTATACATCTCGATATGTAAAATGGTGTTAACAATGAATTCAGTAGAATACAATCCAATAGGAACAATATATTCACCGCACAAAGAACTTCATGGAATGCCCATACAACCTGTGGGTGCTAAAGGAGTAAAAGGGCTAATAGAACTTAATAACGAATTCGAAAAAGGTTTAAAGGATTTAGATGGGTTTTCTCACATAATTCTGATCTATGATTTACATCTATGCAATGGTCATAAATTAACGGTAAAACCATTTTTAGACAAAGTAGAAAGAGGAATATTCGCAACCAGAGCACCTAAACGTCCTAACCCCATTGGAATATCAGTGGTTCGTCTGGAGAAAATAGAAGGAAACAAATTATACATCTCTAATGTAGACATCCATGATGGAACACCTCTTCTAGACATAAAGCCATATATTCCTGATTTTGACGCTACTGAAGGTGAAAAACTGAAGTTAGGCTGGTATGCAGATAAACATCACCATGCTAAAGAAAAAAAGTCAGACAAAAGATTCGTTGATTAATATTTTTTATAAATAGTAATTTGATTAAAAAAATTATAATTCCGGCCTTTTAAACAAATCAAAAAGAAAAGATGTTTCTGTATCAATCACAAAGGAATAATCCAACTCTTTAACCCTTAAATTGATCTGATGCCAGATCCTAGCCAGAGGAATATCAACCGGGCAAACATCTTCACATTGGCCACAGTTGGTGCAGGATTCTACCATATGAATCAAACGTTCAAGATGGAAAAGGGGTGAAGGGGGAATTTCACCCTGATTAATCCATTCGGGACCTTTAAATTCAAGGGTACATTCCTGACAGTAACAGATGGGACAGGCATCTCTGCAACTCATACATTTAATGCATTTGTTAAATTCACCATCATAAAGGTTGAATATGCTTAAAATATCCTCATCAGTTCCTTTAAAATCTTTTGATTGCCAATCTTTAGCTAAGCTGATCATGGAATGGTCAACATGTTTTCTGATTTTAATAGATTCCTCTGATGGTTTTTCAACTATTAAAAATCCAGATTCTGCTGCGTTATCTAGAATTTCCACACCTCTTTCTGTAAATACTTCTACGAAGGAGTAATCACCAATATAATCTTCTAAAACACCCCAATTACCAAAACCCAGATCAGCAGCGGTGGGAATGTTCATTTCGCATCGTCTGCAATTAGATCTGCGCCCATAAATTCCGTCTTCCAAATCGTCTATACTCCTTTCTATAACAGAATCCTCAAAAGTTTCAACCATGAATTTTCCCTGAGTAATCTCTTCATTAACCACATCATCTGGGTTTACTCCATAAAAATCTTTAATCATGTTCCTAGTGGGAACAGGAGGAAATGTACCGCCACAGTTCACACCGACCATTATAACATAATTTAAATCAATTTTACCTCGTTTTCCTAACTCCAAAATTGTAAGGGCTTCACAGGGTTTAACTGTGATGGCCAGCTTCAAATCAGGGGAAGGTTTCAAGTATTCAACTAGAATCTTAGCTATATTCAAAGTACCACAGTGAAGAGAACCAGCAGTCTCCCCCAATTGCTGTGAATT
>JAJFTX010000163.1 GCA_021372715.1 Methanobacterium sp.
CCGAAGCAGCTAAAGTTATTGAAAACACACAACGTGACTTAAACATTGCCCTAGTCAATGAATTAGCCATGATATTCGAGAAAATCGGCATAGATGTTATGGAAGTAATTAAGGGTGCCAGCACCAAATGGAACTTCAACACCTACTATCCTGGTGGAGGAGTAGGCGGACATTGCCTACCTGTGGACCCTTACTACTTAGTTAAAAAGGCCGAAGAACTAGGATACCATTCCAAGGTCATAGCAGCAGGCCGTGCGATAAACGATTACATGCCCAAACATGTTTTTGGTCTTCTCACTGATGCTTTAAATGATAATGAAAGGCCAGTTAAGAATTCTAAAATAGTTGTCCTGGGTTTATCATACAAAGAAAACGTAGGAGATGATCGAGAATCACCATCAGTGGAACTCATAGATGAATTGAAACACAACCAAGCTTTGGTTACCATCGTGGATCCCTACATTAAAGAAACCGAAGTCTACGGCACCATTAAAGAAACCGAAGTCTACGGCACATTGGAAAGTGATGTGTACACAGCACTGCAAGATGCTGATGCTATGATACTCATGACTGCCCATGATGAATTCAGAGAACTGGATTTCGAAAAAGTTAAAAAACTAATGAAGATACCTATAATCATCGATGGAAGAAGAATTTTTGATCCAACCCTGCTTGAAGATTTGGGTTTTTATTATAGGGGAATTGGTCGAGGAAATCTATAGTTTCAATCAATATCAAAATATTTTTTTAATTTTTTTAAAATCTGATATATGATGTTAATAATTCAGCAAATTCTAGACCATTTCCATGAATTTGCTGTATTTTGATTTTGTATGTTGATTCTCACTTGAATAAAAAAAAATATCTTAATTTAATCGACACATATACCCCATTGTTGATGATGATTAAATCATGTTTTAACTATAATCAAATTTTAATAAAAATAATTGATTAAGACTATATAAAAATTCCATTATGGGGGTTAAATTGATTAGAAAGTTTAATTTCCAATGTAACTAATCGAAAGTATTATATAATTTAAAATGATATCAGTAGTAGGAAACATATTTCCGACCTGTTGAATTTTAATAAATGCTGGAAAGGTGATGTTGTAAACTATAATTTTTCTAGATGGAAAAAATTGCCAATTTAAAGAATTGATAAAGTGGATTGGCAGTAAATTATTAGGAGAGTGAAATATTATGAAACATGGAATGATAAATAATTTGTTGTGGAATTATTCACACTGGTTTGTGGAAAGAAAAAATATTGATGATTATTATGAAAGATTATCCAATGGCGAATCAATAGTTATCAAAGATTTCTCTGGAAAAACGAAACATATCGCCACATCAGGCTCAACTACCGGTCAACATAAGTATGTACTGGTAAATAAAGAACAATTAGAGCTACGGATGGGTGCAGAAAAGTGGACAAACTCCTGGACTGGATGGGAAGTAGGAGATCCATGGTGCCATTACTGGTATCCTGCAATTACTGACAATTTTTACAGACGATTTCGATTAAAAATAGCATATAATCTGGATAACGGACTATTCTTATCTTATTTCAATTTAGATGATGACATAATGCAAAAACATTATGAAAAATTACAAAAATTCCAGCCTAAATTGTTAGTTGGTTATTCTGAAGCAGTTAACGTGTTCGCTGAATACATTTTAAGAACTAAAAAAGATCCGCTGAATATTCCAGCCGCCATAACATCTGGTGGACAGCTATTTCCAGAATGGAGAACCAACATCGAAGAAGCCTTTGATGGAAAAGTATATAATAGGTATGGTTGCTCTGAATTTGGAACCATCGCCCATGAAGATAAATCAGGCAAAATGAAAGTCTTAACCAAACGTGGATTAAGTGTAAAAAATGATGAAGAGGGTAAACTTCTCATTACCGATATAAATAACCAAGCCACAGTATTTAAAGACCATTTTTTAGGCGATTATGGGAAAGTTGATGGTGACGAAATAACTGAATTGAAGGGTAAAGTAAAAAGCGGCAGGTCATACCTAAGAATTTATCAAAATAAGGAAAGTCACGAGCCCCAAGTGCCTGGAAATTAATAAATAAAAATTTTTTTTTATTTTTTTATCAATAAATCAAGATAATATTCATTTTTATATATTAAAAAAGGTTTTAATAGATAGATTCTAAAAACTTTTTATATTAAATGACTAAACTTTTTATATTAAATGACTAGAAAGTTAGTACAATAAACTAGTTTTAAAATTGATTAGGGGCTGAGAAAATTAAGAATAAAAGGGTCGTAGTTACTGGTGGTCTAGGTTTTATTGGATCTCATATCGTAGAAAAACTTCATGTTGATAATGAAATCGTAGTGGTGGATGATGAATCTACTGGGAATATTAAAAACATTGAACATCTCGATATTGAAAATATCGATGTAGTTTTTGACAGTATCACCAAAACAGATCTAAATACCATATTTGAGAATACCGATTATGTAATTCATCAGGCAGCTTTACCTAGTGTTCCCCGAAGTGTAAAAGATCCCCTGAGTTCCAATCATGTTAATGTAACAGGAACCTTAAAAGTTCTCATAGCAGCTAGAGATTGTAATGTGAAAAAGGTTGTTTGGGCCTCATCCTCATCAGCTTATGGTGATACTCCTACCCTACCTAAAGTTGAGGATATGCCGGTAAATCCAAAGTCTCCTTATGCTATTACTAAGGTTACAGGGGAATTTTATAGTAAGACTTTCAGTGAACTTTATGATTTACCAACTGTGTCTTTGAGATATTTCAATGTCTTCGGCCCTCGTCAGAATCCAAAATCACAGTATGCGGCAGTTATACCCAAATTCATATCAGCAATTATTAAAGACCAAAACCCTGTTGTTTTTGGAGACGGGACACAAAGCAGAGATTTTACCTTTGTATCTAATGTTGTTAATGCCAATATCTTGGCATGTGAATCTTCCATGAACGGTGTATACAACGTTGCCTGTGGTAAGAGAATAACCATCAACCAACTAATTGAATTAATTAATGAAATTCTTGGAAAAAACATCTCCCCCCAATATACTTCACCCCGCCCGGGAGATGTTAAACATTCCCTTGCGGATATTTCAAAAATTAGTAATTCAGGTTATAAATGTGAATATAACTTACGAGAGGGTCTTGAAAAAACTATATCCTATTTTTCTAATCTAGCTAAATAATAAGTTATGATTATGGTTTTATTATTTTTTTAACACCATAAATAGGTCTTCACCATTTTTACAATCACCAGCAGCGAATTGGTGGAGATATTCTTTTTTATAGTAATCTGACTGGAAATTGGTCACTTTAAACCCTGCTTTTTTATAAGAATTAACAGCTCTAACATTTTCTAAGCAAGGTCTGATGATTATAGTGTTATATTTTTCTTTAAAGAGTTCATGGGTTAATATTTTCAATGCCTCTGTTCCGTATCCCTTTCCAGCATATTCCAGGCTTTTAAGCCAGATATCTATTTCAGCAATGCCATCCCTTAAATGAAATGCCGTATACGTAATGAATCCAATTTCTTCTTTAAAATTAGGGTCTTCTAGGATAATTAAATAGGCCCGTCCTTTCTCCGGACGGGAACCATCAAAGAAAAAAAAAGCATAATCCTCTTTAAATTGAGACAATGTAGGAACTGCACCTTCTGATGTTTCTGCCGTTAATTCGTTTAGATAGGAAGAAAAATCTGAGAAATACAACCATTCATATGCTTTTTTTCTATCTTCAAATCGGGCTGGTTTGAGGTGTATCCTTTTTTTCATTTTTTTAAATTATTTTTACATTTTTTTGTTGAAATTATTTACATCTAATGTTATATTATATCTAATTTTATTGAAAAATTTTATTTCATCCAAATTTAGAGAAATATCTCATTAATTTATATATGGGATCTGTAGAAGGGTGGGTTTCTGTGAAATCATCAAAATCATGGGTTTTATAGTTATCTCGCATCATCTTTGAAACATAGGCCAAACTGGTCCGGGCTGATGGAGATATTGAAGATACATCCCTGATTTCACCAGATTCTGATTGTACTTTAACCTTTGTAAATCCTGTATTACGCTCTAATACCCTCCAGAAAGATCCTGGACCGGCGAATCCAGGTATGGAACCTTCATTAATTTCTTGATCTACTTTATAATCATTAGTTTCTTTATTTATGAACGCCACATCATAATAAAGAGATATGGAATTAGCTATAAAACTATAATCAGCAAGGGTATAAATTCCACATGCATTTCTAGCAGCCACTATTCCCTCCATCCGGGCTACGGGGGTGGTTCCGATCCCTCCAATCACATCACCTGCAGCGTAAATATGTTTATGGTTGGATTCCATCTGCTGGTTTACTATTACTTCTCCTCTATCTCCTAGATTTACCATCTCATTGATTATATCTGAATTAGGGCGCATACCAGTTGCTAAAAGAACATCTCCTTTCAGGAAAATGTTATCTGTATATAATCCTTCTTTTTTTATTAACTTAACCTGAACATTTTCCTGTATTTCCACGTTTTCTAAGAGTTTTCTCTCCACATATTTTTTTACATCTTCATCCAGCATTTTTAAAAATTGGTTTCTGCAAAGAATATGGACTTGCGAACCTAATGAAGAAAATATTCCTGCAAATTCGGCTGCTATTACTCCACTTCCCACGATGATGAGTTCATCAGGAATGGTTTTAAAGTCTAAAATATCCTCATATGTAGCTGCTTTTTCAGCGCCTTTTATAGGTGGAATAAATGCCTTTGAACCAGTGGCAATGATCAATCGGTCATATTGGTGTTCTTCATCATTAACTTGAACCTGTCCTTCCTGGACAGTGGCCTCACCATTTAATATTTCTATATCAGCTTCCCTGGTTTCTGCTTCGTGTACAGATCTAATTTTAGCTATAGTGTCTTTAACTCCCTGGGCTAATTTTTCATAGTCAATCTCTACCGGGTTACTGCTGATCCCTAGTTCATAAAATCTCTGGGAGTCTTTAAAAAATTTGGCCACATCATTTAATCCAGAAACAACCATACAACCTTCATTTAAACATTTTCCACCTAATAAATTCTTTTCAATTAGAGTAACCTCTTCTCCTATCTGTGATGCTTCTCTTGCTGCTGTTTTACCAGCAGGACCTCCGCCTATAATCATAATTTTCATAGAACCACTCCAACCATTATTTTTATATGGAAAATTTTTTTGTAATGCATTTCTTCCTTTTTAAGTCATTAAATGTAGAACTAACAAAAACCAGGATAGTTTTAATTAATAAGACCATAATAATCAAACTCTATACTAATATTATATCCTAACAAAAGCTTATTAACTTTTAGTTAATTAATAGGATTAAAATGATAAAAATTATTAATACATAAACATTCATCCTCCGTTAAGCTCTGCAATACAAATAGAAGAATTTAAAAAAATCAAAATACTGTGTTTCTAGATATGAGCTAAAATTCTCTAAATAAATGAATATTTCATTATGAGTTATAATACTCCTATTAAATGAATGAAATTTTTCTTCTGGTTATGGATTCCTCTCCATCTAGGGTGTCGAAGTCTAAAATAGGATTTATTTTTCAATTGAACTAACCAATTCTTCTCCGGTTCCATGTTTCCCTGTGAGCAGACTATTTTTCCGCCCATAGAAGTAGTAAATAAATAATCCTAAAACCAACCATACTAAGAATCTTAGTTGGGTTACTGTAGGTAATTCAATTATCAATCCGAGACTACTTAAAATACCGAGAATAGGAACCCAAGGTAATAATGGGGTTCGGAATGGTCTCTCTAGATCGGGTCTTGTCCTTCTTAAAATTAACACCGATGCAGAAACTATAATAAAAGCAGCTAGTGTTCCAATGTTTACTAATTCAGCTATAGCAGTTATAGGAAGAAATGCGGCAAAACATGCGGCAAAAACTCCTACGATTATTATTCCATTAATTGGTGTTTTAAATATTTTATGAAGTTTAGCGAAGAATGATGGGATTAATCCATCCCTTGCCATAGCATAGAATACTCTACTTTGTCCAAAGAAACCCACCAATATTACGCTGGTAAGTCCTGTTAATGCGCCCACGGATATTACTATATCAGCCCAATGAACACCAACAGAATTAAGAGCAAATGCAACAGGCGCAGCACCACCTAATAAGTAATATGGAACCATACCATTTAAAACTGCAGTAACGATAATATAAAGTACGCTGGCGATTGCTAGGGATCCGATGATGGCAATGGGAAAGGTTCTCTGCGGATTCTTAACCTCCTCTGCAGCGGTTGTAATAGCATCAAAACCTATATAGGCAAAGAATATAATGGCCGCACCTTTAAATATACCGATATAACCGAAAGGGAGAAATGGATGATAATTCCCAGGATTAATATAATTAACCCCTATAGCTATGAATAAAAATACAACGAAGATTTTAATTATAACTATGATTGAATTTACTTGAGTACTAAGTTTTGTACCTCGAATCAGAAGTAAACTTATAATTCCTATGATAATAACAGCAGGAAGATTAATTAATCCGTCCGAAACACCAGGAGGATTAAGGAGTTGAGGTGGTAAATTAATTCCCAGCGTAGATATAATACTAACCATGTATCCAGACCAACCCACAGCCAATGCAGTTACAATTAGAGTGTACTCTAACACAAGATCCCATCCGATAATCCATGCAAATAACTCACCTAAAGTCACGTAACTATAAGTATACGCACTCCCCGCTACTGGTACCATAGATGCAAATTCCGCGTAACACAAAGCAGTGAATAAACACGCAATTCCGGCTAATATAAACGAAAAAATAAGTGCAGGGCCGGCATAATAAGCTGAGGCAACACCGGTAAGTATAAATATACCCGCACCTATCATAGCCCCTAAACCCATTAATAAAAGTGATGGTGTCCCTATAACTTTTACTAAACCCTTTTCACTTTCACTAATCTCTAATAAGTGATTTATAGGTTTTTTCCAGAAAATCCGCCTCGTCATAATATTACTTCCAAAAGAATTTGGAAACTAATCTAGTTTATTATAAATTATATGTCAATCATTAAAGTTATATAAAATAAAACTAACATTAACCTATAATTTTAATATCAATTAACGTAATAAATTTAGCCAAATTATGATTAAAAAATAGATAAACAATACTAAAAATCGGGTTTTATTTATAGTATAAGTTCGTATTAAAATTAATAATTAAATTAAAAATTAAATTTAAATTTAACTTAAAAAAAATACTTATTTATCAAATTTATCGAGGAGATAATTATGTGTATAGCAGCACCTGCTGAAGTTATGGAAATAGAAGAAAATAGGGCTACAGTTGATTTTGGAGGAGTAAAACAACAAGTTAAACTGGATCTGGTTTCTGGTGTGGAGTTGGGTAATTATGTTCTGGTCCATTCTGGATACGCAATTGAAGTTTTAAGCCCGAAAGAAGCTAAAGAATCTTTAGAAGCTTGGGATGAACTTTTAAAGGTTATGGATGAGGAAGAGTTATAGAATTTATTTTCACCCTTTTTTTATTAAATTATCTTATTTTTAATTTGAAAATCAAATGGTGTATTTTTTTATTTAAAAAATTTGAGTTCCATTTTACCATTATCTATTTCTATGTAACTGTTCTGCTGGCTTTTTTGGGGTAATTCATCGATCCATGAGCCAGTATTAGCTACTTTTTTTGTTTTATTAATAAATGGTTGGTGAGTATGCCCAAATATCAGTGTTTCATCATTTTTCATTCCTAATAATGGATATTTACCAGTAGTCAATGCAAATTCATCCACTTTACTTATGGTTTTCCTTTTATTAGGTGCTTTATTCATATCCTTTATAAACCTACGTTTTTTACTCAGGAATTCTCTTATATCCCAAATTTTACTTAAGAATCCTCCGGCACTGTCTTTGTTGAAGCACATTTCATTGCTGAATTTTTCATACATATTTATACTGGCAGGGAATTCCCAAAGAATTGCTTCTAACTCATATCCATGAATGAAAAAAAAGCTTTTTCCACCATTTTCCAATCTCAGATATTTAGACACTATTCCCTTATAATTAATTTCATATCTTTTAATTAAATCCAATATATAAAAATCATGGTTTCCCACTATATAATGAATATTTTGAGCATTTATATCATTTATTTTTTTCATTATTTCTTCATTTTCCTCTACTAATTGTGCATTGTTTCGTCTCCAGAAATCAAAGATATCTCCAAGGAGCACCAGATGATCTATATTTGTGTTCTTATGGAAATCCAGGAAATTTAGAAAATCAGAACGATTAAATTTTTTATAACCAAGATGCAGGTCAGAGACTACGAGAATCATTTATTAACACCCCCTATAATTATTTTCAAGTATATATTCCTAAATTATTCATTTTAAAGAACTAATTACATATTTATCATCCAAGTACTTAAATGTTACTACTAACTAACCTTATAAACGCCTCAAAAATGTGAAGTAAATAATAGAAGCAGTGCTATTTACAAATTTTAGTTAATAAAAAATAATATTTAATATATTGAAACCTTTTTTACACCTTGAATCTTTAAAAATTCATTGATAAGTTCCCCTTTAACCGGTTTTTCTGTGATAATAGTAAGGCGTGGTTTTTCCTCAAGTTCTGGATCTCCAGCATGGGCTTGTCGAATACTTATGTTTTCCTGAGCTATTAGTTCAGTAGCACGGGCTAAAATTCCAGGATTACCTGCTTGAGCTTCTATTTCCACCACCCCAAAGCCTAGACTCAGGGCAATATTTTTTAGAAGTGCTCCTGCAGGATATATGTTGGTAAATATGTCTTTTAAATATTTATCGGAGAGAATTACTTCTATTGTAGCTTTTATTGTTCTTCGATCTACTCCTACTGCTCTTGCTAAAGAAACATCGCTGATTTCTACATTTCCGCAGTATATTTTATTACTTTCTCCCACGCGCAGTCCCAGTTCTACTATTTTTCGGGCCACACTCATCCGAGCAGGGAATTTTTCAAATTTGTGTTTTATTCTGTCCCACATTTGATCACTTTTAATTTATGTATCCATTATTATAAATATAATCATTAATGTATAATTTTGTACACTAAAGCTTTAAATAGTACTATGAATATAGTAGGCAATGTCAATATTTGATTATAATAATTAAGGCGGATTAAGATGAAAGGCTGTGAATGTTTTTGGCGAATTAGAAATAAAAGAAATAAAAACCACCAATCTTGATTTTAAATCACCATTCGAACTATTCAAAAATATTTATCAAAATCATCCCTATGCTTTCCTTCTAGAATCAATGGAAAGCGATAGTGGCATGGCTCGTTTTTCGGTGTTGGGATTTGAACCGGCTGCAAAAATAAAAGCCTATGGAAATGTGCTGGAAATAGAAAAAAATGGTGAAAAAAACGAATTCGACGTGGAAAACCCATTTGATGAAATAAAAAAACTAACTACCTCCTCCTACCAAAAAAAAGGTTTCAGAGGAGGATTGGTGGGATATGTATCCTACGAAGCTGTAAAGCACTTCGAACCAGTCCAAGTTCAGGAAAGTCCTTATCCTGATTTTGAATTTGGATTATATCTAGATGGTATAATATTCGATAAAATCAGGAATAAATGCCAATACGTAACCTTAGACGAGGATAAGTCAAATTATATAAAAGATATCGCTAAAAATGAATACGAAATTGATTTAATAAACTTCAAAGAAAAGGGCTACTATTTTTCAAAAGAAAAATTCAAAGATATGGTTCTACAAGCCAAAAAAAAGATAAAAGATGGGGAAATATTCCAAAGTGTTATTTCTAATGCCAGAAAATTTGAAATAAAAGGAAATAAACTTTCTTTTTATGAAAAATTACGCATGATAAACCCTTCCCCTTATATGTATCATCTAAAACTCGATCAAAGAGAAATTATTGGCTCAAGTCCAGAAATGCTGGTAAGAGTAGAAAAAGGCAAAGTAGAAACATTTCCCATAGCAGGAACAGCTAAACGGGGAATAACAGCATCTGAAGATCAAAAAATTCAAAAAAACCTATTATCTGACGAAAAAGAAAAAGCCGAACACCTGATGCTGGTCGACCTGGCCCGGAATGATCTAGGTAAAGTAAGCAACTTTGGATCAGTGCAAGTTCCAGTATATATGGGAATCAAAAAATTTTCTCATGTACAGCATATATTCTCCAAGGTTACCGGCGATTTAAAAGCAAAAAATACTGCAGTGGACGCCTTTAGAGCTATGTTTCCCGCAGGCACACTAAGCGGCGCACCAAAAATAAGGGCCATGGAAATAATCAATGAACTAGAAGGAATTCCCCGGGGACCATATGGAGGTGCAGTGGGATACTTCTCCCTTAATGGAAATGCAGATTTCGCCATAACCATCAGAACCATGGTATGTGATGGAGATCAGGCAAAAATACAAGCAGGAGCTGGAATTGTCCATGATTCAGTGCCGGATAAGGAATATATGGAATGCGAAAATAAAGCCAATGCTTTGCTGGATGCATTGAAAATAGAAGAAACTGGAGAGATTTAAATGATTTTAATAATGGATAACTATGATTCGTTTACTTATAACCTTTATCAGTTAGTAGGACAGCTTAATGATGACATAATCGTCAGAAGAAATGATGAAATATCCCTGGAAGAAATTAGGGAATTAAATCCAGATAGAATAATCATATCACCAGGTCCGGGAAATCCAACAAATACCAGGGATTTTGGAATCTGCAATCAAATAATACATGAATTAGGAAATGATATACCAATTTTAGGCGTATGTTTAGGTCATCAAGGAATATTTGCTGCATTTGGTGGTGAAATAATTCACACAGACCCAGTTCATGGGAAAACATGTCCAATTTTCCATGATGATGATGAAATTTTCCAAGGCATAACAAATCCACTTAGCGCCACACGATATCATTCCCTTCTCTGCAAAAAGGAAACAACACCAGATTGTATGAAAATCATCGCCCAAACCAAAGATGGTATGATAATGGGAATTAAGCATAATTATAAACCTATTTACGGATTACAATTCCATCCAGAATCTATAGGAACCAATGAAGGTTTAACTTTACTTAAAAATTTCATGGAGAATGATTATAGATGACTAATATCAATTCACAAAAGATGAAGGAAAAGGCAAAGAACAATCTGAAAAAAGAAAATTCCGCAACAATCACATTCAATGAAATAATAAAGCTAAGAAATGAAGTTTTAAAAAATGAAAAAGTTTACAAACCTTTAGAAGAAGTG
>JAJFTX010000103.1 GCA_021372715.1 Methanobacterium sp.
CCAGTTCCTGTTCCGCCTCCCAGTCCACAAGTAACAAAGACCATGTCAGCTCCATCCAGCTTTTCTTTGATCTTTTCCTCGCTTTCTTCGGCACTTTCTTCTCCAACTTCTGGTTCACCACCAGCACCTAGGCCGCCACAGGTATCTCTTCCAATTAAAATTTTCTGGTTGGCATTGGAATAGAAAAGGTCCTGTGCATCGGTATTTACTGAAATAGTCTTTGCGCCTTCGATCCCGATCTCGGTGAGTCTGGAAACGGTGTTGTTTCCTGCTCCGCCTGTTCCGATCACGAATATTTTAGCTCTGCTTCTTTGTATAATATCTTCAAGTTCGCTGTCTATGGTGTTGTCATATGGTCTGTGCTCTTGGGATGCTGTTCTATCCCTTCTTTTTTCCGATTCTTTTATGGTATTGTTTATAAGAGATTTCAATTCTTACCCCCACTGCTAATGTTACTAATCTTAATTGTGTTATTGTAATTACTTATATTTAAAAGCAACGGTTTTTTCACTGATAATTCATTATCATACAAAGAATTTTTACTTTTATCTTCATAATCTCATCAACACTTGACCATGAAGTAATTTTGAACCTGAAAATATCACTATATAACCAGATGAAGATGGATGTAGAAACATATCTAAATTTAGGGTCTGGGCATGGCAATGATCTCATGTATCTTCAAATCGAAAAAATTTCCCTGATGGGCTGCTGTCAAAACTACGGCCGTATCCACGCCTTTTCCGGTACCCCCTATGGCAATAATTTCTGAATCGGTTGGTATTAATCCTCCATCTGCGGCCATAATACTTATTTCCACACAAACCTTTACACCCTGAGAAAACATGCGTAAAGTCTGAGCTATAACTTCTACAGGAGTCACGCCTTTAAATTTATTGCTTATACCTCGGCCCACACCACTCAAAGCATGGGAGGCAGCGTACATTTTAACATCCTTCTTCTCCAGCTCTTTACTGTTTTCTTCAGTTATCTCCAGATCATCCCCACCTCTAAATCCAGCATGATGAGTAACGTTCACAATTTGGGCATCATCAATCATCTGAGCTAATTTAACTCCAGAACTCCCCGATGCAGAGGCTATAACAATATAATTTATGTTTAATTCCTCTTTTCTAGTTTTAACTAGTTCTATAACTTTATCTGTATTTTCAATTCCTGGATTTTCGAAATAATGAATATTTTTCTCCATAATAACCCTCCAATGAATATATTAATACAATTTATGTGTATCGTTAAATATAAAATAAAAAGAAAATAAACAATATGATAATTTATTTAGATTAATAATTATAAACTACTTTTATAAAACATGATGATGATAGACTGAAACAAATTCAAAATTGAATAAAATTCAAAAATTATTAAATCAAATAAATAATTAGATGAATCTAATCAATACAAAGTAAACTTATTTTCTATTAAGTGGATGATCATGAATGCATTTAATTTTCTGACAATAAGAAGAGAAAGAAAACCAGGAGAAGGTCTTACCATGATGCTTGATAAGGGTTTGGGCCTGGTATCTGTAATTGATCTATTGGAACTTTCCGGTGACTACGTGGACCTAGCCAAATTTGGCTGGGGAACCTCAGCCACACATGAAAGGGATCTGATAAAAGAAAAAACTGACATATACCAATCCTATGATGTTATCCCTTACCCCGGAGGGACTTTATTGGAAGTTGCTTATCTACAGAATAAAGTAGATGAATTTTTAGATGAAGCCCATATTCTGGGATTTGAGGCAATCGAAATATCCGATGGAACGATTGAAATTACTCCTAATGAACGGGATAATTTAATCTGTAAAGTTAAAGAAG
>JAJFTX010000140.1 GCA_021372715.1 Methanobacterium sp.
GAAGCTTCGCCATACAGAAAAAAGAAGAAAAGGAGAGAGTAGCCCGGTCCGCACACTAATTACAATTATTTAATAGGACTCAGGCAAAATTCAATGTTACAGGGTGATTTTAGTGAGTAGACGTACTAAAATGATTAATAAAATTAAGGAGCTGATGTATGACCCTAAACACATCAGAAACATCGGTATAGTGGCCCATATAGACCATGGGAAAACCACATTATCAGATAACCTGTTGGCAGGTGCGGGTATGATATCCGCTGAACTAGCAGGAGATCAACTCTACTTGGATTTTGATGAACAGGAACAGGCAAGAGGTATAACCATTGATGCTGCTAACGTATCTATGGTGCATAAATACAAGGATCATGAATATCTAATAAACCTAATAGATACTCCTGGACACGTGGACTTCGGTGGAGATGTAACTCGAGCAATGAGAGCGGTGGATGGATCAGTAGTAGTGGTTTGTGCTGTAGAAGGAATAATGCCACAAACTGAAACAGTACTCCGGCAGTCACTTAAAGAGAACGTTAGACCCGTACTATTTATAAACAAAGTAGACCGCCTCTTAAACGAACTCAAACTTGATGCAGATGAACTTCAACAAAGGTTCGTTAAAATCATTGCTAATGCTAATAAATTAATAAAAAATATGGCCCCAAAGGAATTCCAAAAAGAATGGCTGGCTCGAGTAGAAGATGGAAGCGTGGCATTCGGTTCTGCTTATCATAACTGGGCAATAAATGTACCCATCATGCAGAAAACAGGAATAACCTTTAAAGATATTTATGACTACTGTAAAGCTGATAATCAAAAAGAATTAGCCCAAAAAGTGCCATTAGCCGATGTTTTGTTGGGAATGGTAGTGGAACACCTGCCCAGTCCAGATCAAGCTCAAAGATACAGGGTTCCCAACATCTGGTCTGGTGATATAGAGTCAGAAGAAGGACAGGGAATGATAAACACAGATCCTGACTCATCCCTAGCAGTTATGGTAACCAACGTAAGCATAGACAAGCACGCCGGTGAAATAGCAACCGGAAGAGTTTACGGGGGAACCATAGAAAAGGGAAGTGAGATCTACTTTGTAGGATCCATGGGCAAAGCCAGAACCCAGCAAGTAGGAGTATACTTCGGACCGGAAAGGGTAAATACTGATAAAGTACCTGCAGGGAACATAGTGGCCATAACCGGCGCTAGAAACGCTGTAGCTGGTGAAACCATAACCAGTTACGGGGATAAGATCAGTCCCTTTGAAAGTATTGAACACATCTCCGAACCAGTGGTAACCGTGGCTGTAGAAGCTAAAAACACTAAAGACCTGCCTAAACTCATAGAAGTTTTAAGACAGGTAGGTAAAGAAGACCCTACAGTGAGAGTGGAGATCAACGAGGAAACTGGAGAACACCTCATATCTGGTATGGGTGAACTCCACCTGGAAATTATAGCCTACCGTATCAATGAGAAAGGAGTTGAAATCGAGACATCCGAGCCAATCGTGGTTTACAGAGAAACCATTGCCGGAACTGCAGGTCCAGTGGAAGGAAAATCACCTAACAAACACAACAGATTCTACATTGAAATCGAACCGCTGGAAGATTCAGTATTCAAAGCGATTCAAGAAGGAGATATTAAAGAAGGACGGGTTAAAGGTAAAGAACTAGTACCAAAATTCCAAGAAGTTGGTCTTTCCAAGGAAGAAGCCCGTAAAGTATGGGATGTTAATAAAAGATCCCTATTCATCAACATGACCCGTGGTATCCAATATTTGGATGAGATAAAAGAACTGTTAATGGATGGATTTGAAAGCACATTAGATGACGGACCCATAGCCCGAGAGAAAGTAATGGGTATAAAAGTCCTCCTGAAAGATGCTAAAATCCACGAAGACGCTGTTCACCGAGGTCCGGCACAAGTATTACCTGCTATTAGAAAAGCAGTATATGGTGCCATAATGATGGCTAATCCCACCTTACTGGAACCCATGCAAAAAGTATTTATTAACGTACCTCAAGATTATATGGGTGCGGCAACCAGGGAGATACAGAACAGAAGAGGTCAGATCATAGATATGTCCCAAGAGGGAGATATGGCCACGGTACAATCCAAAGTCCCTGTTGCTGAAATGTTCGGATTCGCCGGAGACATCAGATCCGCCGCTGAAGGCCGATGTTTATGGTCAACTGAAAGCGCAGGATTTGAAAGACTACCTAATGAACTTCAGAAAACCATAATAAGGGAGATAAGACAGAGGAAAGGTTTAAGTCCCGAGCCTTATGGTCCGGATCATTATCTGGGATAGTTGATTTTTATTTCTTTTAAATTAATTATCCTTTAAATTAACAAAAAGAGAAAAATTAAATAGATTAATCAAGAAACCAATTATGAATAAATGAATTCAATCTGCTAAAAATAATAGTGTAAATTTATGGAGGAATATTTATGGCCAAAACAAAAGAACATATGAACTTAGCGTTTATTGGACACGTAGACCATGGTAAATCCACACTTGTCGGACACTTGCTCCTTCAATCAGGAGTTATAGCTGAACAGCAGTTATCTAAAGGAGAAGACAAATTCAGATTTGTTATGGACAAGCTCCAAGAAGAAAGAGAAAGAGGGGTTACCATCGACCTTGCACACGCAAGATTCGACACACCTAAATACGAGTTCACCATCGTGGACTGTCCGGGACACCGTGACTTCGTTAAAAACATGATCACCGGAGCATCCCAGGCAGACGCCGCTGTATTAGTGGTAGCTATAGATGACGGTGTAATGCCCCAGACAAAAGAACACGCTTTCCTGGCAAGAACACTGGGAATTAATCAGTTAATCGTAGCTATTAACAAGATGGACCTGGTAGACTACAGTGAAGAAAAATTCAACGCCCTGAAAGAAGATGTGGGAAACCTGATAAAAACTGTGGCTTACAAGCCAGATGAAATAGATTTCATACCAATCTCTGCGTTTGAAGGGGACAACATCACCAAACTATCCGAAAACACCCCTTGGTACAAAGGACCAGCACTGGTGGATTCTCTGAACAAATTATCTGCACCAGAAAAACCAACCAACCTACCACTCCGTGTACCGGTACAGGATGTTTACTCCATCACCGGTGTGGGAACCGTACCCGTCGGAAGAGTGGAAACCGGAGTTATGAAAAAAGGTGACAACGTTATATTTGAACCACCCGGTGCCAGCGGTGAAGTTAAATCCATTGAAATGCACCATGAAATGCTGGATCAAGCCGAACCTGGTGATAACGTAGGTTTCAACGTGCGTGGTGTTGGTAAAAACGATATAAGAAGAGGAGATGTAGCTGGACACACCGACAAACCACCAGCAGTAGCTAAAGAATTCACTGCACAGATCGTGGTATTGCAGCACCCTGGTGTTATCACCGTTGGATACACTCCTGTATTTCACTGTCACACCGCTCAAGTAGCCTGTACCTTCCTGGAACTCCAGAAGAAGATGAACCCCGCAACTGGTGCAGTGGAAGAAGAGAACCCAGATTTCCTTAAGACTGGGAACGCTGCTATTGTTAAAGTGAAACCAACCAAACCAATGGTTATTGAAAGGATCAAAGAAATTCCACACATGGGAAGATTCGCTATCCGTGATATGGGTCAGACCGTGGCAGCTGGAATGTGTATTGATCTAGTACCAGCAAAATAAAATTATGAATGATATTACATGGAGGTAATGGTGGAAAGGTTCAATTTCTACCAGCTTCCTTTTATTTTTTTTATGGAGGATCTAAATGCATAAAGCCAGAATAAAACTAACCGGCACAGACCCAGAGAAACTTGCCTACGTATGCGACCAGCTTAAAAGAATAGCCGAAAGAACCGGCGTGGACCTATCCGGACCCATACCTCTACCCACCAAGAAACTGGTGGTACCCACCCGCAAATCCCCCGACGGAGAGGGGAAAGCCACTTGGGAGAAATGGGAGTTAAGGATCCATAAAAGACTGGTAGGTATCGAAGCGGATGAAAGGGCCATGCGCCAGGTCATGAAAGTCAACGTACCTGACAACGTGAGCATAGAAATCGAGCTTAAAAGTTAAGTAATTTTTTTTAAAAAATACTGTTTTTAAACCTGGGATTTTAATCCCACCTTTCAACCTTTTAAAAAAGGTTGAACAAATTAAATTTGTTTATGTTAACACATGCCGATAGCCAAACCCAACCTTTATGAAAAGGTTGATCAAAGTAAATTCACCCATGCCGGGATAGCCTAGCCAGGTAAGGCGCGGGCCTTGAGAGCCCGTGGAGCTTTGCTCCTCCAGGGTTCAAATCCCTGTCCCGGCGTATTTTTAACCATTTATTAATTCAGATCGTTATTTTGTATTCTTGATCTTCTCTCGATGGTATTTGGAATAAATTGCACCTAGAGGATTATGGGCAAGTACTCTGTCTTTTACAGCAAGAGTGGTTACAGGTGCTTGGGAATGTTCAGTAAATAATATGTCATGACCTATACAAAGACCGATTATGATGTTAAGATCAGTTTTTTCTTGGTTGAGAAATATTGCTTGACCAATAGGATTACACATGGCTTCATAATGATTTTCATCTATTTTATCGAGTTTAAACTCAGTTTTATCCATCCCACTGATTTTACAACAGGTTGAATAAACCTTAAAATGTTCTTTAAATATGTTGTAGATTTCTTTAGCTTCTTTTTCAAGGCCAATACAGAATGCCAGTCCTATTTTTTTATAATTCATCTTTTTAGAGAAGAGGATTATTTCCTCTATACGGGTTTTATTCATGTAATATTCAGCTTCTATATTTGCAGCAGTTTGAATTACAGAAATTTCATATTTTTGGTAATTTTTTTTTATTTCTTCCTTATTTTCCAGACAATCTTTTCCCTGGTAACATTCTTTATTTGGACATAGAGCACAATTCAACATATAAACCCTCTCTTTTTCATTTCTTTTTTTGCATGAATTACATAACTTAATAAGTGCCTAAAGTAAACTAATTTAAAAAGTTTGAGGTGTACTGATGATTTCTCATATTAAAAATATACCAACATCTACTATTATAATATTTATAGTTGTTTTAACCATCCTATCCATTGCAATTTTAACCCCTATTTTATCTATGGTGATTTTCGGAGCTATCTTAGCATATTATGTTCGTTATGTAAGTAGAAAAATCAAGCCCAGATTAAAATATGATACCTTAGCCGTGTTATTGGGGATGATTATATTGGCAATTCCCCTAATCTTACTGCTATATTTCACATTCAGCCAATTTATAAGCATAGCAGGCTCCTTATTTGGCTCACTGCAGCAGGCAGCCACTGCAAATAACTTCGATACCACCCAGTTAAGTCAGAGTATTCAGAATCTTGGTTTTTCACCTAACGTAACCCAAAGCATCGTTGATGCTATAAAAACTTGGATTGCACAATCTATATCATATATAGCCAGTTACACTGTATCATTGATTAGTTCGATTCCAGCGTTAGCAGCTCAGATTCTTATATTAATCTTTTCTGTTTTCTATTTCGCCAGAGATGGGGATAAAGTAGTACAATACGTAAAAGACGTGGTTCCTGATAAGGATAAACATTTCTACCAGCAGGTTATGGACAGTGCCGATGATGTTCTAAAAAGTATCATTGTAGGTAATATTATTCCAGCAGTAATTCTAGGAATACTATCTGGAGTTGTTTATTATGTCCTGGGATACCCTTATGTGATTTTATTGGCTATTATAAGCGGTATAGCCATGTTTATACCTATTATAGGGCCTTGGATTGTTTATGGTGCTATCGGACTTTTCAGCATCCTCACCGGTAACACTTTACAAGGTGTTCTGGTTATCATATTGGGATGGATAATAGAAACAGCCACAGATTTCTACATCCGACCACGAATATCTGTACAATACTCTGAAATCCATCCTTTAATATTCCTTTTAGGATTCATCTATGGTGCTGTAACTATGGGAGTACCAGGACTATTTATAGGGCCCCTTATACTAGGAATCACTTATGCTGCTTTTAAAGTTTATCGTAAGGAAAAACTAAGAATGGAAGCTGAGGAAAATTCACCATAATCTTTTTAAAAAAATTAATATATAAATTATTTATCCTTCCAATTCCACCATTTTAACTTATTATTGTCCCGTTTTTTACCCTGTGTATTGGCATAATAAACAGCACAACGGAATACATAAAGTAAACATCTGTCCTGGGGTTTAACTTCTTTTTTATTAGACAATTGGTAAAGTTCTTCAGGATTTTTACCTATTAAGTCATCTATATTATTTATACCAATATTTTTCAGGTCTTGGGCTATGGAAGGACCCACTCCGGGTATGTAAGTTAAATTCTTTTTAATTTTCATTATCTATAGTTTCTGTATAATAATTATTAATGAACTGGCATTTGCAGCTTGGAAACTCTCATAAATTTCCTTTTGGTCTTTATTAAGTTCATTTATAAGCTCTGAATCATCAGGATACTTATGCTTAAACTCTTTAATTAACTGTTCTAAGGGAGAGTAATATTCTTCCCACCATATTTGGTGAGATAACTCAAATTGATTTATGAGTCTATAACCGTACTTTTTAATAGATTTAAGTTTCTTATTTTTCTCTTTATTGTCATAATGGATTATTATAAATCCTTCAGGTTTTAAGAAGCTACGCCATTTGTTTATACTATTTTCAAAGCCCATAACAAATACTGATCCTTCTGCCCAGATGATATCAAAGCTTTCTTCTGGAAAATCCATAGTAAATATTGACTCATTGATGATGTGTACCTTTTTATCAAATCCCCGGGATTTTATTTTCCTTTGGAGAATATCTAATGATTTTGTATCATTATCCAGTCCCTTAATGTCTCCTCCTGATATTTCTGCTAATTTTATTGTTGGAACTCCAGTGCCACAACCCACATCTAAAATCTTAGGATTAGTAATATTAGGAAGTAATCTAAAGGATTTTATAGTGTATTTATTCAAATTCTCCCTAATTCTGTCTTTTTCACAAAGATATGAATCTAGATTTGAATTAACTATAGGTTTCATTAGTTAATACTCCATTTAATTAAACTCTGTATTTTTAACCAAGAATTTCATAAGTAATATTAATTAAATCAATTTTATCATCATTATAAACTTAGTTAATGATTTATATTATTTTTAATAGGTGACTTAATTAAATAGGAGTCTAGATTAATTTAGGTGAAAATATGAAATCATATGATAATTTCTTTATAAAAGCTAAAGACCTTAAAGAAAGTAGAGAATTCTATGAAAATAAGTTAGGATTATCTTTAAAGTTCAATTTCCAGGATAAAGGCATGATAGCATTCAATGTTGGAGATGAAGAACCTGCAATTATATTAAAAGATGTAAAGGCATTTCCTGATATAAAACCCACTATATGGTTCGTGGTAGAAGACGTTGGTGAAGAATATCAGAAACTTAAAGGTAAGGGTGTTAAATTCCTATCAGAACCATTTGAAATACTCACTGGAATGGCAGTTGAGTTTGAAGATCCATCTGGTAATAGATTGGGAATAACTGATTATGAAAAAGTAAGGAAAGATTAGTTAATATTAAGATCCTTAACAAAATCCTTCATCAACTCCTTACCACCAGAAAGCACAGGTGCTGTATGCCCGGTTAAAATTATTTCAAAATCAATATCAAGTAATTTTCTCATGGAGGCGTCGTACTTCTCTGGCTCAAGTATCAACCGCTCACCGGGACTCTGCAGCTTTCCCTTAGTATATTGTAGATTATCACCCACGAATATTACCTTATTTTCCGGATTATAAAGACATATACTGCCCGGCGAATGACCGGGAGTGTGAATAACCTGATATCCTCCTATTAAATCACCATCTTTAAGTAAAATTTCGGGTTCCACAGGTTTAGTCCCATATAATGCTTTTAATAATTTTATAATAACGTTCATAAATGCTCCACCAACATGTTTTTCTTTTCCCCGAATGTAATCTGCGTCTGCAGAGTGAATAGCTACTTTTGCCCCGGTGATTTCTTTAATTTTACTGAGGCTTCCCACATGATCGAAATGATTATGAGTTATGATAATGGTTTTTATATCATGAGGGCTTTGTTTTAATATTGTTTCGACGTATTTGATTATTTTAGATGAATTTCCAGGTAAACCCGTGTCTATAAGCATAATTTCATCATTATTTACTACTAAGTAGCAATTTACCATTCTTCCACGTAGTTCATGTATTCCATGGATTATTTCCATCAAATCACCTTAAATTAAGTTTTTGTTCGTGATCTACGGGAGAGACGATTGTTTAAAGATATGAATGCATTTAAAACAGGCATCAACACCGTTCTTGCGATCTTTAATTTATATTTAAATCCACGTCCTTCCATTTCATGGGAAACATCATTCAGAAGTTCAGGTATTTCCAGTTCTTGAGGGCAAGCTTTAATGCATTTCCCACAATTAGTACAGAGTCCAGCATAAGCCTCCTGTCCTGAGAAAATTCCACCTAATATTGCAAGATAATCAAAAGTCGGATTGTTATTGAACATATACTTTTGATTATAGATGTTAAAGCATCGTGGAATGTCCACTCCACGTGGACAGGGCATACAGTAGCCACACCCTGTGCAATCGACTTTCATAAGATCTGTATAGACTTCTTTAACCCTTTCATAAAGCTCTAATTCATCTTCAGTTAATGAATTGGGTAAAACTTCTTCAGCAACCTTTAAGTTTTCTTCAACTTGTTCTATTTCACCCATACCTGAAAAAACTGTGGTAACTTCAGGATGATTTAAAACCCAGCGGAGAGCCCAGTCAGCAGGACTTCTTCTGGGGTTTGACTCTTCCCAAATTTCAAGTGCCTTATTTGGAATTTTACCTGCTAGAAGCCCCCCTTTTAAAGGTTCCATAATGAATATACTTATCCCTTTTGAGTGGGCGTATTCTAATCCTTCAGTACCTGCCTGATTTTTTTCATCCAAATAATTGTACTGAATTAAACAGACGTCCCATTTATAAGAGTCTATAATTTGTTTAAAGGAATCTAAATCGGAATGGAATGAAAAACCTATGTTATTTATTTTCCCCTTTCCTTTGGAATCTTCTAAAAATTCAAAAACTCCTAATTCTTTAAGCTTTTTAAATTTCAGCATGCTTAGGTTGTGAATGAAATAATAGTCAATACAGTCTGTCTGGAGCTTTTCAAGCTGTATATTTAGATATTTTTCCATATCTTCATATTTTTTAACTGACCAGGAGGGCATTTTAGTGGAGAGTTTTACTTTCTCCCGGTATCCATCTTTAAGGATTTCACCCAGAAATGATTCACTGGAACCACCATGATAAGGATATGCGGTGTCAATAATGTTCACTCCATGATCTATCGCATAATATATCTGTTTTTTTGCCTTTTCCTTATCTATTCTTCCATTCTTGGTGGGTAATCTCATGGCCCCGAATCCCAGTGCTGAGATTTCATCTCCGGTTTTTTTTATTTCTCGATATAGCATTAGTTTTCCCTCTTTAACTCTAGAATGACTTATTTGCGGAACATTTATCATATTTTTTATTCATTTGGAAATTCCATCCCAGAAGAGATCAAAGGCCATTTCCAAGTTCTTTCTTGTAACTTTTTCGGGATATTTATTGAAATAATTAACTGTAGATACGATATTACCCCAAAAAAAATCCATTGCCAGTTCAAATGATATTTTTTTCAGTTCTTGTAGTTCCATCCCTTTCTTATATACTCCCATCATATCCTCAGTTATGGTTTCTAGCTGTTCTTTGGTTAGTGAGGTGATATAGGGTGAGGTATGGAAGGTAAGGATGAATTGAAACTTTTGTGGATTATCAAAGGTATAATAGATAAAAGTGAACCATAAATCTTTTAAATTTTCTTTCAAATTTTTTACATCATCGTAATGTCCATGGATCTCATTTAGCATGTTTTCCTTGGTATAAAGATATAGTTGGTTTATGAGTTCCTCTTTGGTTTTGAAATAATAGAATAAAGTTCCGGTAGCTA
>JAJFTX010000167.1 GCA_021372715.1 Methanobacterium sp.
GATCTATTTCCTACATTAAAGATATCCCTGGATGAAATATCAGTCTTTTAAGGTAGCAGTGGCTAGCATTGATGTTAATTCGTAGATCAACAGTTCATAAGACTCAATTTCCAATATATAATGGATAGAACATTATATATCCTTCCAATTTTATAAATTGATTGACTCGAACAATTATATTTGATTTCAACATAGAATAAAATATTGATTGGATAGAATTATTAGTTTTATAGAAATATTAATTTAAAATAGAATGATTCCTATGTTGTTTGTAACACTTTCCCATATGATTGATGGGGATTCCCCCGTTCATGTAGCTTTAAAAAAGCCAGAAATAGTACAAAATAGTTCGGTTTCCAGTGGTGATGGATATAATAGTTATATGGTTACTCTGGAAAATCATTCGGGAACACATGTTGATGCTCCTGGCCATTTCCTGGAAGATGGCAGGATTATTTCTGATTACTCTCCTCTAGAACTATTTTTCATTCACCCTTTGATTCTGGATGTTCCTAAAAATCGGAACGAACTGATAGAACTTAAGGATGTTATTGATAAAGATTTTAATGGTTTGGATTGTATATTTTTCCGTACGGGGTTTGAATCATTTCGTGAAAGCGAAAGGGAGAAATATCTTACTGAAAATCCCGGAATTTCTCCTGATGTTGTTTTATGGATTAGGGAGAGTTTTTCAGATATACGTTGTATAGGTATTGATTCTGTATCAATGTCTGGTTATAAATACCCTGAACTAGGTGAAAAAGCCCATTTAAATGCTTTTGAAGAACATGAAAATATAGGAGAGCCACTGCTTTTTATTGAGGACATGAAATTAAATAATATAGAAAATGATGATTTAGGAATGGTTCTTATTGTTCCCTGGCAATTAAAGGGAGTTGATAGTGCTCCCTGTACGGTGTTGGCAATTAAAAGTTAATAAATATCTACAATTTTTTTATGTAATTGAAGATACTTATAAAAAATATAATTTAAAAGAAAAGCAAGACAAAGAATTAATAAACACATAAGGTTAAAATTTAAGAAGTGATTGAAAGTGCGACCTCCCTGTGAAATAGTTGTCTGGTATGTTATTCCATCCATAAGATCAGAACTGGCTAAAGAACTTTTAAATTTAGGTATGAAGCAAAAACAAATTTCTGAAGTTTTGGATATAACACAACCGGCAGTTTCTCAGTATATAAGTGATAAAAGAGGTCATGGGATTAAATTTGAACCTGAAGTTCAGAACTTGATTAAGGAATTTGCAATTGATTTAGTGAGTGGAAAAGCAGGTCAGCAGGATATTATTCCAAAAATGTGCGAAATATGTAAAAAAGTTAAGGCTGAAGAGCTAATTTGCCAAATCCATAAAGATAAAGATAATATACCTTTAAACTGTAATGCATGCATGGGTTATCAGGCAGATAACCTTTGAATAAGCTTTCTTTATATGCTTAATTAATTAAAAAAATTATTCTCATATATAAAACATTTATTTTTAAATCACCTATTCATCATAAATTGAAATCAAATTTTCATTATTTTTTTAAATATATACCAAATTTGGTAATATTTCTTAGGTTAATTTTTTAAATAAACTCATAAAAAACCATTATATTTAAATATGATAGAGTATTAAATTATAATTAGGTGATTAATATGGGTGAATTACCAATGGCTCCAGTAGGGAGACTAATAAAAAATGCAGGTGCACAGAGAGTAAGTATGGATGCTGAAGAAGCATTAGATAAAGCACTAGAACAATGGGCTGAAGAAGTATCCATTCAAGCTGTTAAACTTGCAAAACATGCTGTAAGAAAAACAGTTAAAGCATCAGACATTGAACTGGCTGTAAAAGAAATATAAGCTGATTTTTTTCCATGTTTATTTTTTTTTCACTGAATTATGAGTTTAATCTGAAATTTTAAATCTATTTAATCTATTAAATTCAATATATTTCTAAATATTATTCTACATATTACAGAAATAAATATTTTATAACTGGTTTTTATGTGTGCTATTGCTGGGATACAGGGAGAAAACATATCCTTCAAACTACAACAGATGTTAATTACCCTTAAACATCGAGGAATGGATGGTAGTGGATTTTTCGTGGATGGAATGCTTTCTTATGGAGAGGTGGAAAATCTAAACATTCCCCAGGGAAACCTGGCAATGGGCCACAATCTACTTTCCATAGTCGGTGGGGAAGAAGTACAACCTCTAAAAAATGATAAGATGGTTTTAGTCTGTAATGGAGAGATATATAACCACCTTAAACTGAAAAGGGATCTAGACTATGATTTTCAGTCAGAATCTGATTGTGAAGTAATAATGGCGTTAATGGAGAAATATAATCACCTGCCTTTTCAAGAGGCTTTAGTTAACTCAATGAAGTGTTTAGATGGCGATTATGCCTTTGCCATTTATAATGGGGAGGATCTGGCAGTTTTAAGAGATCCGGTAGGTGTAAAACCGCTTTATTTTGGGATAGATAAGAAAAACCTATCTGCCTTTGCATCAGAAAAAAAAGCCCTCTGGGAAATAGGTTTAAAAGATGTTTTTAACTTACCACCAGGTTATATGCTCTACAACTGGAAAATGATTGAACTGAATTACGGGTTAAAAACAGTTTTAGATAAAAAATTGGATATAAAACTGAAATCTAATTCCATAAATAGAAATATGAATCATATTCATAACAATGGTCTTAATAATATTCTAAAAGGAAAATTAAAAACCAGCTTAATCAGTTCTGTAGAAAAAAGGCTGGAAGGTCTAACTGAAGTGGGAATAATGTTTTCTGGAGGAATAGACAGTACTTTACTGGCCTTTTTAACTGATGATCTAGGAATGGAAACCATTCTTTACAGTGTTGGTCATAAAGATTCAGCTGATCTTAAATTTGCCCAGAAAACAGCCGATCATATGGGCCTACCACTTAAGATCAAAAAAATAAATCAGGAAGATGTTAGAAAATACCTCCCGCTAGTATTAGAATCCATCGAGGAATTCAACATTATGAAATTAGGTGTGGGAATGCCAGGATACATATCATCAAAGATGGCTCACGAAGATGGAATAAAAGTCATGCTCTCAGGGCAGGGTGCAGATGAACTCTTCGCAGGTTATCATCGTTACCTTAAATTATATCAGGAACATGGTCAAGATGCTGATAAATATATTCTGGATGATATCTTCAATCTTTATCAGGTTAATTTAGAGCGTGATGATAAGGTGACCATGGCTAACCAGGTGGAGTTGAGGGTTCCATATCTTGATCTGGATGTTATAAATATAGCCATTAATATACCTATGAAATATAAGATAAATAGTGAAAACGACCCTCAGAGAAAGTGTATTCTTAGGGAAATTGCCCAGGAACTTGGTGTACTGGAAGAAAATGTTAAAAGGCCCAAAAAAGCAGCTCAATACGGATCGGGTATTGACAAAATGCTTAGAAGAGTTTTAAAGGATGATGAATATTTTAAAACTCTAAATCCCAGATATGATTTTATAAAATCCTAGACATAATACCTTAATTAATAATAATTCGTTGATCATTATAAAATCATTTTAAACAAACTACAATTAAAATAGGAGGAAGGTAGTTGAAGATAGAAAAAGAAGCCGAGATAATTCTTGAAAAGTTTTCAAAGGCTTTACAAAATATTCCTGACCTTGAAGAAACACATTACATGGTAGATAATGTAAATCTTGCTCGGGAGGATGCAGGTAAGGATAAAGATCCACAAAAAATACTCAGAAATGCACATGTTGATGAAGAAGGTAATTTAATAGCTGAAAAAGGAAAATGGGTCAGATAAAATGAGATTAAACCTTGTTTTAGAACTTTTAGATGTGCCTGGTCAATTATTAGATGCTTTAAATCCCATAGGTCGGTTGGGGGCTAATATCGTTGCTGTGATACACCAAAGAGACGTGAAAACAGAAAGAGGGACAATTCCAGTACAGATAACCATTGAAGGGGATAAAGAAACATTAAATCAAGTTCTTAAGGTCTTAGAAGATGGTGGTATCCAGATTATCCAGGTAGACGGAATCGTGAGGAAGGAGAAGATAACCACCATTATGGTGGGTAACATAGTAGATCAGGATCTAAAGGACACAGTAAACCTTTTAAATCAAATCGAAGGAGTCATGGTAGCTGATCTAGACCTTAAAATGTCAGATCATCCGGAAAAATCAGCATCCCGCATTGTAATTGAAGCAGAACAGGGAAGAAAAAAAGAAGCCATGGCAAAAATAAAAGAAATAGGAAATCAAAAGGGATTCCTGGTTATAAACGAAGTATAAATCTTATTAATGAAATAAATCTTAATTGTTTTGATTTTTAATGGAGGAATTAATTTGAGAATATGTATATTGGGCTTTGGTTCAGTGGGACAAGGTGTAGCTCATGTTTTCAGTATGAAAAGAGAAATCATAATGCAAGAATATGGTTTGGATCTAAAACTGGTGGCTGCTCTTGATAGAAGTGGAGCAGCAATAGATCCGGAAGGATTAAATACAGATCTACTTCTTTCCACTAAGAAAGACACCGGGAGGGTATCAGAATATCCGGAACACGGAGTAGCCGGATTATCTGGTATGGAATTATTAGATGAAGTTGAATATGATTGTCTTATTGAGGTGACTCCCACAAATATAGAAGATGCCGAACCAGCCAGATCACATATATTGAAGGCTATGAGTGCTGGTAAAAATGTGGTAACATCTAATAAAGGCCCATTAGCTCTTTCATTCAGTGAATTATCACATACAGCAACTGAAAATAATGTTCAATTTAAATATGAAGCTTCAGTAGGTGGAGCTATGCCTATAATTAATTTTGCTCATGAAACCCTTTCTGGGTGTAAGATAGAGTCAATTTATGGCATCTTAAATGGTACAACCAATTATATCTTATCCAGAATGGCTAAAGAAGGATCATCATACGATCAAACACTTAATGAAGCACAAGAGATGGGAATAGCAGAAACTGATCCTACTCAGGATGTAGAGGGGGAAGATGCCGCTTGTAAAGTGGTTATACTGGCGAATTCAATTTTGAATATGGATGTAACATATGATGATGTGGAAGTTAGAGGCATATCACAAATAACTCCTGAATCAATCACACTGGCTAAAAAAGAGGGTTATCTAATTAAACTGATAGGTGAAGTTTCACCAGATTCTCTGGAAGTTTCTCCCAGACTGGTTAAAAAAGGTTCACCCTTCGCTGTAGAGGGAACCCTGAACGTAGCAACCCTCAAAACTGATCTGGCAGATGAAGTTACCGTAGTGGGTAAGGGTGCTGGATCTGTGGAAACTGCATCAGCAATATTAAGTGATATAATCAGTATCTGGAAAACAAATAATTAAACTATTTTTTGATAGAAAAGAAATAATGGTGATCTGATGAAGTATGTGGTGGTAATAGGGGATGGTATGGCTGATTATCCTTTAGAGGAGCTGAATGGTAAAACACCATTACAAACTGCACATATTCCAAATATGGATAGCATAGCGGCTAATGGGGTGAATGGTCTCTTAAAAACAATACCTGATGGAATGGAACCCGGTTCAGACGTGGCTAACCTGTCCATCATGGGTTATAATCCACGGAAATATTACACAGGCAGAGGACCTCTGGAGGCGGCCAGTATAGGTGCTGAACTGGAAGATGATGATATAGCATTTCGATGTAATTTTATTTTTAAAGATAAAGGGTTATTGGCAGATTTCAATGCAGACCACATCTCCACTGTAGAAGCATCAGAACTTATCGAAGCTTTAAATCAGGCATTTTATAAGTATGGTAAGTTTTATCTTGGTACCAGCTATCGTAATCTCTTCGTATGTAAAAATAAAGAAATGGCATCCTTGGAATCCACTCCACCCCATGATGTGGTGGGGGAACCAATAAAAAATCATCTGATTAAACCGGAGGAGGATACGAAGTCCCTTCTGATAAACAGAATAATGGATGAGTCACAGGATATCCTTAAAGACCATCCCATCAATCTAAAAAGAGTACAGGAAGGTAAAAAACCAGCTAATATGATCTGGTTATGGGGCCAGGGTCCTAAACCTAATATGAAACCATTCAAATCCGAATATGGCATTAAAGGAGCAACCATCACTGGAGTGGATTTGATAAAGGGCTTAGGAGTCTATTTAGGATTAACAAATATTCATGTTCCAGGAGCCACCGGTTACTATGACACCGATTACTGTGGCAAAGCTAAATATGCCCTTAAATCTCTGGAAGATAATGATTTAGTGTTCATCCATGTGGAAGCCCCGGATGAGGCAGCACACGCTGGGGATTTGGATGAGAAAATAAAGGCCATAGAAAGGATAGATAAAAGAATCCTGGAAAAACTACTGGATAATCTACCTAATTATGATGATTACTCTATATCCATACTTCCTGATCATCCCACACCCATCACAATAAAAACCCATGCACTGGACCCCGTACCATATGCCATGTGCTCCACTAAGGGCTCTGGTGATGATGTGAATTTATATGATGAAGAATCAGCTAAAAGTGGTTCCCAGGGTTTATTGGACGGGCATAAATTCATAAAGAATTTACTAGACTATTCTGGTTAACAAAATGAATACCTAATAACCAATCTTAGTAAATAGAATGATTTAAATTTTTTAAGAAATTAAATATATTTAAGTATGAATTTTTGTAAAATCAACTTATATTAAGTATTTATCTACATATTTTAAACTATATTTAATGGTTTGGTAGGAGTTGATAGTCTGTCAAAATATATAATGGTAACTGGTGGTGTGGTAAGTTCCATTGGGAAAGGAATAACCGCCGCGTCTATTGGAAGAATTTTAAGGTCATATGGTGTTGATGTTACCGCCATAAAGATAGACCCATATTTAAACTGGGACTCCGGCACATTGAATCCTTACCAGCATGGTGAAGTATTTGTCACCGATGATGGTATGGAGACCGATCTGGATCTGGGGCATTACGAGAGATTCCTGGATGTTGAACTTACTGGAGAGTCCAACATAACAACTGGAAAAGTTTATTCTGCTGTCATAAATAAAGAGAGGAAAGGAGAGTTTTTGGGGGCTTGTGTGCAGATCATTCCCCACATCACAGATGAGATTAAATCCATGATACGGGATATATCTAGTAAAACAAGGGCAGAAGTTGTTCTGGTTGAAGTGGGGGGTACTGTAGGTGATATAGAAAGCCAACCCTTCCTGGAGGCGTTGAGACAGTTGCGTAATGAAGAAGGTCATGATAATGTTATGTTCGTCCATGTGACCTATGTTCCATACCTAAAGGCTGCTGGTGAATTTAAAACCAAACCTACTCAGCACAGTACCAAAGAACTTAGAAGCACGGGTTTAAATCCTGATGTGATTGTTTGCCGTTCTGAACTACCTATTGACAGCCATATCAAGGATAAAATAGCTCATTTTTGTGATGTGGAACGTAATGCAGTGCTTAATGCACCGGATGCCCACTCCATTTATGAGGTACCTCTAATTTTAAACAGTGAAGATATGGGAGAATACATACTTAACCGTCTTAAAATCAATGCACATAAACCAGATCTTTATGAATGGAGCAGGATCGTAGAATCTTTGAAAAGTTATGATTCCAGGGTGTCCGTGGGTATTATAGGTAAATATGTGGAGCTGGAAGATGCTTATATTAGTATAAGGGAAGCATTAAAACATGCCGCTGCTCAACTGGGAATTAAAGTAGATATTGAATGGGTACATGCAGAAGACACTATTAATATGGAGAAGATCCGCCATTTCGATGCCATGCTCATACCAGGAGGATTTGGTGAGCGGGGCATAACTGGAAAACTGGACGCTGTACGTTATTCTATAGAAAATAATATACCTCTGTTCGGTATTTGCCTGGGAATGCATGCTATGGTTATCGAATTCGCCCGTTTAAACGGATTTGAAGATGCAAACAGTACTGAATTTGATAAAAATGCTAAACACCCGGTTATAGATCTTATGCTGGAACAAAAGAATATTAAAAATATGGGTGGAACCATGAGATTGGGTTCCTATCCCTGCAAACTTAAAGAGGGAACCATAGCCCGAAAAGCCTATAAGAAAGATGTGGTTGATGAGCGTCACAGGCATAGATTTGAATATAACAATATTTACAGGGATAAATTAGAGGAAAAAGGTTTGATTATCTCTGGAGTTTCTCCAGATGATTTTTTAGTCGAGATGGTAGAGTTAAAGGATCATCCATGGTTTCTAGGTTGTCAGTTCCATCCTGAGTTTAAATCACGACCGAATAATGCGCATCCTATCTTCGTTTCATTTATTAAAGCAGCTATTGATAATAGAAACAAGCGATCTGGTTAATTTTTAATCAAACTTTTTTTCTTTTAATCTTCAACGATTCAGATAATTATCATGTTTATATATTGGATTAGGAACAATTGATATCATGGATATATATTATATTCCTTTAATTGCAGTGATTATAGCTATACTGGCCTGTTTTTATGCCAGTTATTCTGATATAAAGAGGGGAATAATACCCAATAAACTTACTTTTCCATTAATTGGATTGGGTTTAGTTTTAAATTTAATATATGCATTATTAATAGGTAATCTGTGGCTAGCAGTGTTCGCAGCAGTTATCACTGTGGTAATATTCGTCCTGGGTTATCTCTTCTGGAGGATGGGCGCCTGGGCCGGTGGTGATGTTAAGTTATTCACTGCACTGGCTGCTTTATTGGCTATCTATCCTCCATTAATCAATTACAAGATTCTAAATTATCAGATGCCGGTCTATGCATCTTATCCTTTTCCTTTCACCCTGATAATTAACAGTATTCTTTCCATGCTGCCTTTTCTTCTAATTTACGTTATTTATATAGCTGTTAAGACTAAACCACATCTGTTAAAAATATTATTCTCTCCTATTAAGGAGTATCGTAAAAATTTTCTATTAACCCTTGTTGTAACATCAGCAGTTACTATAACTCTATTTATTGTACCTCATCTGCCTTTTCAAAATATTTTAATCAGTTTAATCTTAATATATATAATTTCATGGTTGATTTCTAAATTACCTAATCTGATTAAAGCTGTACTGGTAACTGTAATTACACTCTTTGCTCTCTATCAAAATATTCCTGTAACCATATCTGGAATTGTAGTGGTATTCATTTCCATACTTTTCATTGGAATTATTCAGAAATTACTTACCAAGGTAAATAAAGAGGCTCTCCAGGATGATTATAAAATTGACCAACTGGAAGAGGGAATGATCCCGGCTTATGCTCTTTATCAAAAGGGTGATGAGGTTTACTTTGATGATAAAGGCACATTCCAAAAAATAAGAGAAGCCATAACATCAGGGGATATTTCCTTGATCCGAGCACCTAAAGGTAAACAATTAATTAGTATTTTAGCAGCGGGTCTTAAGAAGGAGGATATAGAATTATTGAAGAAACTAACTCATGATGGTAAAATACCTGAAACTTTTAAGGTAAAAAAGGGCGTTCCTTTCGCCCCTTCTATATTAATCGGTCTTCTAATATCTCTATTTATTGGGGATCTGGCTATAATATTTTTAAATGTTTTAAACTGGTTGTTATACTAAATATTTATATGGTCATAAAACCATATTTTTAAGTGAGTGAGTAAGATGGACAGTAGAGGACAGGTATCTGCGGAATATATTTTTTTAATACTGATATTCCTGATTATTTTGACTACGGTTACGATTCCATTTGCTGGAAATGCCATCAGCTCCAGTCAAAACGTTTCTATTACCTCGGATGCTCAAACAACATTGTCAAGCATAGTAAATGCGGTGAATGTGGTATATGCTAACGGGCCCGGAGCTAAAAGAACGATTAATGTTTATTTCCCCCAAGATGCTAACTTAGTTTATAGTACTAATTTGCTAAGCTTGTCACTAACAGGTATACCGGTTAATGCTAGTAATCCGTCTGTTTTGAAACCTAATATTAATTCATCAGTGCCTTATCCATTAACTATTACAAATGGAGCTGTAACTAAGGGATGGCATAATGTAGGTATTTTCTGGGGAGTGGGAAACTCATCAATTACCATTACAGTAACTTAGGATTGTTTTCTGATTTTGAGATGTATCAATCATCTTATTCCTTATAAAAAAAATAGTTTAGAGTATAACAATTCATTTATATTATTAATATCTATATATTCAGTAGGAAAGGAGATTTTAATGGTATTTGCTAAATTTGGAGAATTAATCATCAGATTATTTTCATTTGTGGGGATGTTAATATTGGCAATCCCCAAAATTCCCGGAAAGATAAGAAATTTAAACTCTGTTGAAATCAGAAATAAGATTGATCCAGATCGAGTTAGGAATAATCTCTCTCGGGTTAAAAATGAAGTGGATAATGTAAAAGAAACATATTTAGGGCAAAATCAAGTTTCATCTTCTTCTAGAAATCTAGAATCTAACAAAACTATTACAGGAGATTCAAATTCTGATAATTCTCCAGTAATTTTACAAAATGGTAAATATACATCAGAAGAAAAGGAACGGACAGTATTGAATTTACAAATTGCTTCTGCAGCGTTCATTATATTTTCTATTCTTCATATATTTAATTTCTTATCTTTATTCGTTTTTTTAA
>JAJFTX010000164.1 GCA_021372715.1 Methanobacterium sp.
TATTATTATAAATAAAGCTATTAGTTATGATTGCCAAGGAAGTTGCATTGTTGTAGATGGCTCCTCCATCACCACCACTTTTTGCAGTGTCTCCTCCCTGGGAGTATCCTCCTTTTCCGGCACTGTTATCATAGATGTTACAGTTGTCAATATTCAGGGAATTACAATTATAAATTGCACCACCAGAACCACCATTACCCCCATCATGGGTGGGGAAAAGATTGATATAGGCATTACCTCCGTTTCCTGCCTGGTTGTTATATAAATCACAATCTATGAGTGTAAGAGTGTTTGTATTGTAAATAGCACCACCGTTTCCACCGTTTCCCGCACTATGTGATGAAGTACCATCTCCACCTGCACCGGCAGTATTATTGCATAATATACAATTTTGAAGGGTTAAATTTCCCTGATTAAATATTCCACCTCCAGAACCGCCATTACTTGAAGAACTACCAACAGGGACCTGGCCATTTGCAATTGTTAAATTTACAATAACCACATTTCCAGAATTTATCATGAAAACTCTATTTAAAAGGCATCCGCTTATGATGGTAGAATCTCTATCTTCACCGTAGATTGTTAAATCGCGGTTTACCTCAAGTTCATAAGCTATCCCCAGATATCCTGGAGGTGCAAGGTTGTATAGTCCACTGGCAATATTTAAAGTTCCACCAAACTCAGTTACATTTATGCCTGCCTGTATAGTCTGTTTGGGACCTATATTATCCCCCTGATATGTTGAACTGTTCCCGGTCCAACTATCGTTCCCGGTTAGAATATTTACATATGTTAAGGAGTATAGGGTGGTAGTTCCCAGTCTAAAATCAGCAACTCCAAATTGTTCAGATGTGCTTAAAGGCGATAAAATTATCTCTTTTGTCACTGAATTGTGCCCAATATGGCTTGCAGTAACATTAAAGGCATTATAATTACTTAAAAAGTTTATTTGATAAGATCCATCATCATCTGTGATATTAGAGGCAATTATTGATCCATTGTATGATACTGTTAAATTAACTCCAGGGAATGGGTCATTAGTTATACAATCATGAACTTTTCCAGAAATAACACTATTTCCTGGACTTTCCAAGCTCGAAACAATTTGAGGAAGAGTTCCAGTATTATTCATACTATCCTGCTCTAATGATGCTGTTTGGTTATCTTCTGCATATGCTGAACTAACAAAGATTAAAATAAAGAAAGTTAACGCAAAAATTAAGTAACATTGGTTTTTCATTTTTTCCCTCTTTTCCCCTCAATGTTTTATATGTCTAATCTCGTTTTTTTAGGTTAATTATAAAAAAATTAAATGACCTAAAACCATGTCTCCATTTTGTGTACAATAACAATGTAATAATATCATTGTAGATATTTATTAATATCATTGTAGATATTTATTTTATTAATAAATATTGTTTTATCCTAGCATTATTCTTATATATTAACTTTTTCTTACGTCCTTTTCGGGCACTGTCAAAAAGAGTTAATTTAAAAATTTTCAAGACGATTATTTTCAATATCTTTAATTCCAATATCCTTTTTTAAATAAAAATTTTGTAGATGAACTTCTTATGTTAAATAAATCATAATAAGAATTGTATTAATATTTTATGTGATAAATCTAACCGTACTAGAATAACTGGAATTAAAGAAGACTTGGAAACCCGTGTGAATCAATAGGATAATAAAAAAGTCAGTTTTTTCACCTTTATTTATTTAGATTCAAATATAAATTACTAAAAATAAATAGCAGTTACAAGGATAAGTTTCTTAAGAATTTGATGAATTTGGCAATAGATAGTTATGCCAGCCGGAGATTGATATTATTCAGAACAAAAAAGTGGTAGTGACTGGAGGACTGGGATTTATAGGATCCCACATAGTAGAAGAACTTTATCAGGATAATGAAGTTTTCATAGTCGATAATGAAGTTACAGGCAGACATGAAAATATAGAAGACTTCGATCTTGACCAGATAAGCTTAATACTGGGGGACATAACAGCCATTGATCTTCATGAAATCTTTGAGGGTGCAGATTACGTGCTACACCAGGCAGCATTGCCCAGTGTTCCCAGGAGTGTGAAGGATCCATTAAGGTCCAATGAAGCAAACGTCACGGGGACCCTGAAGGTTCTCATAGCAGCCCGGGATTGTGATGTGAAAAAGGTAGTATGTGCATCTTCTTCATCAGTTTATGGTGACACACCAGTCCTGCCCAAAGTGGAAACCATGCCCCTGAACCCCAAATCACCATACGCAACCACCAAAGCCACAGGAGAACTGTACTGTCAGAATTTCAATGATATTTACAGCCTATCCACTGTCAGTCTGCGTTACTTCAACGTATTCGGACCAAGACAGGATCCTAACTCCCAGTACGCAGCAGTCATCCCCAAATTCATA
>JAJFTX010000173.1 GCA_021372715.1 Methanobacterium sp.
GCCCTGCTGAAATTTGTTATGGTCAGAAAATCGAAGTATGCATACATGATGAACTCGAAGAAACCTTGAACAAATTCTGTCAAAAGAAATTACTTAAATCACGTATTAGAAATGGAGAAACTGAATATAATCTTTCAGATCAGTATGAATAATCCATTTAGCAAGTTTTATATTATGAATAAACAGGGAGTGATATTATATGAAAGCTGAAGAAATGAATCGAAAATGTCCAAAATGCGGATCAAAGGATAAATCAATTTCAACTGTAAAAAACCCCAGTAATAAAATAAAATTCACCGACGCAGGATTAGATGAAGATACTGATCTGATGGTTGGGTCTATTCGCTGCAGCTCTTGCGGATACCTCTTTGAATATTGTAAAGATGGAACATGTTCTATTGCCGTGAAAAAAATAAGATTATAATAAGATTTAGATGAATCATTCATGATAAATGGTAGTAACCTAATAATAGCTGGTATTCTGGTTATTTTAATAGGATTCATACTAGTATTTGTGGGAACTGCACTTCAAGGAACAAATAAAACCAGTGAAGTTAAAACAGGTGGCGTAATACTAATCGGTCCGATACCCATCATATTTGGTAGTGATAAAGGAACCATAATCACTGCTGTGATCCTAGCAATTGTAGTGATGATTGTGGCTTATTTCCTTTTTTACAGGGGATTGAAGATTTTTTAATAAAATAACCAGTGATATTACTAGCGAAAAAAATAAATTAAGTTCAAATTATTTTTTGATGCCATTTCCAAGCTGTTTCTATAATAGAAGCTAAATCAGGATATTTCGGTTGCCATTTTAATATCTTCTGAGCTTTTGATGAACTACCCACTAGCACAGGAGGATCTCCCGGACGCCTTGCTGTCTCTTTCACCTTTATTTTTCTCCCAGTCACCTTCTCAGTTGTTTCAATTACTTCCCTAACCGAAAACCCCTTTCCATTACCTAAATTAAAAACATCACTTTTTTCTTCCTTTTTTAAATATTCTAAGGCTTCAATATGGGCATCTGCCAGGTCCATTACATGAATATAATCCCGTATACAGGTACCATCAGGAGTGGGGTAATCTGTACCGAATATACTTATATCTTCCCTTTTTCCTGCTGCAGCGTCCAGTGTTAGGGGTATTAAATGTGTTTCTGGATGATGCATCTCTCCAATTTCTGCATCGGGATCTGCTCCTGCAGCGTTGAAATAACGTAATGATACAAAATTAAAATCATAGGCCCTGCTGTAATCTTCTAAAATCTGTTCGACCATAAATTTACCCTTTCCATATGGATTAATGGGTTTTTGAGGATGTGTTTCGGTTATGGGTATCTCCTGGGGTGTTCCATATGTGGCGCAGGTAGATGAGAAAACTAAATTAGTGACTTCCTCCTCCAGTATAACCTGCAATAAGTTCAGGGTGTTACGCAGATTGTTAAGGTAATATTTCTGGGGATCTTCCACTGATTCTCCCACATAGGTGAAAGCAGCGAAGTGCATCACAGCATCAATAGGATATTTTTTAAAAACCTCTCTTATTTGTGAAATATTTCCCAGATCTCCATGATTTAAAATTCCCCATTTAACGAAACCCTTATGTCCGAAACTTAAATTATCAAAAACAATGGTTTCATAGCCCTGATTACTGAGCATTTTATTTATATGAGCCCCTATATAACCCGCTCCCCCTACAATAAGAATCATCTTAAAAAACCTCATCCGGTTATTACATTTAATATTGGGATAGTTCTAATTATTGTAACTCCTATATTAATAAGTTAATTCAAATAATCGAAAATATCATAATTTATTTATTAGGGGAAGCTCTTAAATTTATAAAGACATGGTAATTATAATTTTTTCATCTAGAAACTATTAGAAATATTCTTTTTATTGGAGGAGGTTCTATGAGAGTGCTAAAAAAATTGATTAATATAGATTACAGTTACAAGAGTCAAAAACTTAGGATTTTAACACTTTTAAGTATAACTATGCTCTTTTTTTTAATTATTGCACCAGGAACTTATGCCGCTAACAACACCACCACAAATTCATCTGTTTACACGGCAGCTGCAGAATCTGGCTATACCATGTCTATTCTGGATAGTTCTGTAGGAGGCGATGTCCTTGCAAATTCCCAAATAAGCCAAAATATTCCCAGAACAGAATTCAGTAATCAAATATTTAATATGGCAAAACAAGGTTCTGTGGTGTTGAAATTTGGTAATGGCAACGGACCTATAATGCTCATATCCGCCGGTATTCATGGGAATGAAGTAGAAGCAAACATAGCGACTATGAAATTCTTAGAATATATTAAAGATAAAACTTTTAACGGAACATTATATGTTATACCCTTTGATATCCCTAAAAGTACCGCAGCAAACAGCAGACTGTATAAAGGTGTGGATCCGAACCGTAATACCAATGTACCCGGAACACCCGGTTACAATATTGTTCAGTTCTGTCTGAGAGAAGGGGTTCAATATCTGCTTGAAGTACATTCTGGTACAGGAGTTGGTTCTTCAGGTTTACTCATTTCCAACTCAGAATATACTATGACTTCACAAGAACGAGCATGGGCATCATATATCAATTCCCACTCCAACAGTTGGACATTAATTGGTATAGATGATTACGCAGGGCTTATGAGAACTTATGCAAATAAGCTTGGAATTAATAGTATGAATATGGAAGTTGATAGTGTTGTTTTATCAACTATGACAGCTGTTGAACTTGAATATACTATGATCGTAGCCGCAACCCAGTTCCTTGGATTCGACGGGCCCAGTATACCTACAGATCCTAATACTGTGACTTTAAGTCAAGTGGCCTCAGCGGCTAACAGTTTTAAAACCTATTTTGAATCTAACAGTAGATTACCCAATTACGTGACTATCGGCAGTAACCAGATAAGCATGTCCCAGTTTATTTATCTTTTAGCCAGTGGCGTTGTCAATATAAATAATGGTTCAAATTCAGTAATTACATTGAAAACTGTTGATACTGCCACCAGTCCTTCTGGAAGTATAAAAGCAGGTAGTATTTATAAGTCTGAGTTTGTATCCATCGCACAGAATATATTATCTTATATTTCAGCCAATGGTAAGGCACCTAACTATATGGGCACTTCCCTGGGAAATATGAGTTTTGAACAGTCAGTTTTCATGCTAAGTAAAATTATGAACTATTACAAGACCAACAGTAGACTGCCTAATTATGTTTCTATGACAGCTTCATCATCAGGCACTACCCCAACCCCAACCCCAACCACAGTTACTATGTCCCAAGTAGGATCTGCTGCAGGCACAGTGAAGAGTTACTATGAGACTAATAAAGCATTACCTAGTTCTGTTACCATGGTCAGTCAGTCAGTATCCATGCCCTCATTGTTGAATCTTTTAAGCACAGCCACATTACAGGCTAACAGCGGTTCAAAGACAGCTATTACCTTAAAAACAGTTGATGATTCTACAAGTCCTTCTGGAACCATCAAATCCGGTAATATCATGAAATCAGAGTTCTTAACCCTGGCACAGACTATTACCTCCTATATATCAACCAATAATAAAGCACCGAACTATATGAGTACTTCCCTGGGAAACATGAGTTTCAGCAAATTAGTGTATATGTATAGTAAAATAATGAACTACTACAAAACTAATAGCCGATTACCAAACTACGTGTCCATGGCCTGAGAAAAATTAAAAATTTTATTTTTTTTGCATTTTAAGGTTAAAAAAATTCTGATCTCATACAGCGTAGTATTCACTGTCTGCTATCTGGATTTTTCTTATGATGCCTTTGTTTTCCAGGGACATGATGAGGTTATATACACCTAGTGTATTGAGATTCAAATCTCCATATAAAAGATTTCCTTCCAATATATGGCGGGATATATGGCCTGAATCATCGATGATGCTTTTTATCATTTCCAGGGCCTTCATCTCCCTTTCAGAAAGATCATATAATTCCACATCTTCCCTCTCAGGTCCCTTCGGTACTTTAGAAGTAGTTATGGTAGAATCTAATTGCCTATTTTCTTCAGGAGTATTATCATTACTAAAATATTCATTAGATTTTTCATCTGATTCTATTGATGTCTCTACTAGTTTCACATACTCTTCATTCTCGATGAAAAGGTATCCTTGTTTTTCTAGATTCAGCAGAGTGTCTTGGAGTTCATTAACTGATAGATCTAAATCTAGCTTAAGTATGTTTATAGGTACTCCATCAGGATATTCAGCCTGAAAATATTTGATTCTGTTGAGAATTATGTTTTGGCTGGTCATTTTTTCCATCCTTTATTTTCAAGTAACTTGGGAGACTTCTGAAACCCCATCTATTTTCTCAATCTGGAAAACATTATCAGCAAAGCTTTCCAGTTCTCTTTCATGGGAAACTATGATTATCTGGGGGCAATCCAGTTCATTTAGTATTTCCCTGACCTTATAGAGTTGTTCCTTACTGAATCCATCTGTTGGCTCATCAAGTATTAGTAAATTGGACTCCATACCCGTAGATACTTTCTTTACCATGTTATTTAATGCCAATCGATAAGCTAAAGCTACGCTAGTTTTTTCTCCGCCACTTAGATAGTTTATTTCCTGTTCAAACCCATCCTGTTCTATTATTGGCGTGAATTCTTCGTTTATCCTGCCTGTTTTACTGGGATCGTCCAATAGTATATGCAACCATTTTTTAAAGTTATCATCAAATTCCAGATGAATATTCTGCATGACATGTTTTTCTATAATATTTAAGGTGGGAATCATATAGTCATTTAGCCAGATATGATAATCCTTAAGGTTATTTAACCGTTTAAGAACATCTTCTTTTTTTTGGATCTCTTCTTCAACTTTCACTATATCTGCACTGTAACTTTCGATTAATGTTTTGGTGTAGATTATTTTTTGATTATAATCTTTAAATTCTTGTTCTGTAGTTTCATGCTCTTTTCTTAATTCATCAATTTCATCCATAACTCCAGACATCTTCTCCACTTTACTCTGCGCCTGATACAGATTATCTTTTAGTAATTTCATTTCCTGTTTAATGGTAGCGATGATCTTTTTATTCTCATTTATTTTTTGAACATTTTTTTCAAGGTAATATCTTAAACTTTTTAATTCTTCCTGAGCTCTTCTATAATCTTTAATCTTTTCCGTTAATGTTGTTAGATGATTAAGATAATGATTAACATCTTCAAAACCATCTTCTCCCATTATTAACTCCAGGTCATCGTCGATTTTACTAATTTTGCTGATAATAGATTTAATCTTATCGTTTAAGGTATTATAGTCGTTTAATTTATTTATTATTATTTCTAGGTCTCTTAAATCATTTTCAATATTTTTATGTTCCTCATCATATGCTTTTAATTCCTTTTCACCCTTATTTTTAACATCGGTAAGTACGGTTAATTCTGAATTTAATCGTTTAAATTCCTTCTTCCTTTCTTTTTTAAGATTTTTTTTATGTTCCTCATCCAGTAAACTTCCACAAATAGGACATAAATCACCTAATCCATCGATATTATCTAATTTATTATTTATATCCTCTTTTTGAGCCTCTAATTTGAATGTCCTTTCTGTGATTTTATTTAGTTGCCTCTGGTGAGAATCCAACAGATCAGATTGGTCTTCCAATTTTTTAATCAGAATATTCTTTTCTCTCTGTAACTCCTGGGGTTCTTTATTCTTATTTTCCTTTAATTTATTTTCCATTTCTTCTTTACTCTCATTCAGTAAAGATAATTTGGCTAAAAATCCATCCTGCTTTTTTATTTTATCTGTAACAAAATTTATTTTATTTTTTAAATTATCTTCCGTGGCTGTGGTGGGTATTTCCAATTCTTCCAGTTTCTTTATTTCTGGTTGATATTTATGGTGGTTTTCTTCCTCTGCTTTTCGGATTTCATCATTATATCGTAGGCAGATTTTTCCCTTATCCTCGAACTGGTTCTTTATATGGGGAATTTCAGCTTTAACCTGTTTAAGCTCTGTTTCTATGCTTTTAAGCTTATCTAATTTTTCTTTCTCTTTCCCTAACTTTAATTCAATTTGTTCCATAGAGGAATTTAAATTAGTAAGATATTCTTGATTTCTTTGGAATTTATCTTTTAAATCTGCTAGTTGATTCTTTTTTTCATCTAAATCTAAGATTTGGCCGCTTAAATAACTAATTCTATCTTTTAGTAGTCGAGATATGGATGATGCATTTTCTAATGCAATTTTATAGTCCTCTATTCCAAAGGCTTTCCGGAGGGTTTCAAGCCTCAGATCAGGCTTTTGGGAGAGAATGAATTTCATCTCTTCTTGGGGAGTATAGACCGCGTAGCGAAATATTACACTCTGAGCTCGGGGATTTAGGGGTTCCTTGAAGTGTAATATATTTAATATTTTTTCTTTGATTTCAGATGGGGATAATTGCATTTTTTTTCCATTAACACCTAAAATACCTTTATCCTGCCTTATAGAGTTATTATTTTCATTCCTAACTAATGATCTTTTCACTTGATATTCTTTCTCATCAACAGAGAAATTTAAAACCACCGATCCTTTTTTGGATCCTTTACGAAGTAGAGAATCTCCCTTTTGATTTCCTAATCCGAATAATGCGAATTCTAAAGCCATTAGAATTGTAGATTTTCCTGATCCTACATCTCCCTCGAATAGTGAAGTGCCCATTGGGAAATCTATCCTTTTATTATTATAACTCCGAATATTCTCTATATATAGTGTTTTAAAGATCATTTAATACTCCTTAAATTCAAGGTAATCACTTGTTGAATAGATCATCTTCAAACCCTAAAACATCTAATGATTCTTTTAAAATTCTATTGGTGTAATCAGACTTTTTTTCATTGGGTTTTGGGTTCTGTCTAATGACTTTAAGCAGACGACTTGCTAATTGAGCACCTTTTTTGTTGTTCAGTTCTTCCAAAGGCACCTTAATATTATCGATGTTTTCCAGGAATAAATTTTCTTCTATTTCCTCGTTTGTCTCTCCTTTAACCTTTACCCCTACGAATTCACGTGATACAAGGCCATGATGATTTATGCTGACATGAATTGCGCCTTCTCCTTTTAGATGTTTTCTTATTTCATAAAAGTTGATATCTGAAGTTTTACCCCCAGATAACTCTCCTTTAACCTTTAATATTATTATTCTACCTTCTATTTCATCTAAGACTGATTTTTCCTCTATTTTTGCCTTTATTTCATCATATAATTCATTGGAATTTTTATGATCAGCTTGGAATGATAAATAAAGGTATGATGCTAAATCTAGTTGTATGAAGGTTAAGTCTTCACATGACTTTATATCATGAGATTCTTCATCGAATTCAACAATGAAGAACCCTCTTTTTTCGCCTTTGGCACTTATCTCTAAATCACGAGGATATCCTGAAAATAATGGTCCAGAATATGTTATGACACCATAATCGTTCATTTTATCCTCACATATCCTTTTATGTATATGTCCACCGGCGTAATAATCGAAGTTGCGGGGAAGTTTATTTATATCCATGCCTTCCATTTTGATCAGGTATTCTGGTAAAAGATTTCTTATTGCTGTGTGAAAAACGAATATTTTAAAGCCTTTTTCTTCTTCCAGGCTTTTTCTATCTAACATATCATAGTATGTGTCATCGATCCCCATTTTTCGTCCAGATATTCCAGTTAATTTGGCTTTGGTTTTAGGGTCAATGGTGAAATTCAGTTTAATCATCTCTTCCCCAGATTCATCTTCAAATACCTTGGCTTGGAATAATTTTTTCATCAATCCGCTTTCGGTGATTACATCGATTATGGATGTTTGATTAGGGCTAAAATCATGACTACCATAGTTTATGTAGATGTTGATTCCCTTTTTATTCACTTCACTCAGTTTTCCCACTGCTTCTTTAACCACCCCCATATCAGGAAGGTTTGAGTGGAATAGATCACCAGCGATGATTATAAAATCTACTTCTTCCTCCATACATATGTCTAAACATTCTTTAAAGGCTTTTAATTCTAATTCTTTAAGTTCAGGATATTTCTGTGCTCCTAAATGGCAATCTGCTAAGTGGGCGAATTTATACATTATAATCAACTAGCTGTTTTATTAATAAAACAAATATTATTTAAAATTTAATATTCAACCGATTAATTCGGTTTCTCCTTCTATTTTTAATTCTTCAGGTTTTTTGCTCAGATAATCTTCTACAAATTTATCAAATTCAGGAGTATAGATTGGTATGGCGAATTTAGTAAATACACTACTTACAATTGCTTCTCCTTTATCCAGGCTGGCAATGATCCTATTATCATCTGATAGGTCCTGGGATGCGCTGTCTATTATGGCGGATCTTTCCATGGACATTTCATTTCCTAATATAATTTTAGTGTTCATATTGGCCAATATTGCCCGGGGGATTACACTGGCCAGCTGGGTTATGGCAATTAATCCCAGTTTGAATTTCCTTCCTTCTCTAGCTATAGTTCCATATATGTTATTACCCATACCACTTTCCAAGGCATCTCTACCCAGAACCCGGGGTGCTTCCTCAATTACTATGCTGATTACTGGACGACTTTTAAGTGTTTTAGAATCATAATTTTTGTATTTCAAGAAGATGTTGCTGGCTATTATACTACCTACAAATAGCTCTTCAAAATCACTTAATTTAGAACTGTCTATGATCACGATTTTACCTTTCTCCAGGGATTCCACAATATTTTGAATAGTGGCCAGTCCTGATTCCCCACCTACAAATAGATTACTTCTAAACACACATTTCTTCTCACCAGGTGATGATTCATCTACAACAGCAGATACACCCAATTTTGTTTCTAACTTCCGTTTTAAAACTTTAGCGGTTTTTTCATCTATTCCCATGACCTTCAGGATTTGATGATCCTTTTCTTTAGCTATTTCACTAATCCAGTCTGACCCGTATTTGTTGTAGAACATTCTCATGGCTTCATTCTGGGCTGATGAAAATCCGCCGATTCCACTGAAATGTTGAGGACGTATTTTTCTAATATTTATGGATAAAGTTAATGCATCGGGATTTCCGGTGTCTGGTGAGTAATATTCTAACTTTTCATCCCTTTGGGGATGGTGTCTTAAGCCTTTCTGTAAGTTGTCACCATAATATTCATCATGAGGATCTAAAACCAGAATACCAGCACCTTCTGAGTCTAAGATACTCCATAACATCACCCTAACCAGATTACTCTTACCTCTTCCAGTGGTAGCCGGTATGAAGATGTGATGAGTTAGTGATTTGATTAAATCTATGTGTACGTTTACATCCTTTTTTACAGTAGATCCACTTCTGATATCCCCTAAGTAAATGGAGTTTTTCTTATGATCAGGTTTTAAAAAACCTAAATGCTCGTTGGTTATGGACTGGATGTCATTGAAAAAAGAAGGGGGTCTTTTAGGACTTTTAATTATATACTGGTTTTTATCAGTTCGCTTTACATAAAGCAAACTTTTTGCTCGGGCTACAAGATAATTTCGTAGTTTTGGTTGCATTACTTCCAGGTTATCTCCGTATCCTTCCAGTTTCAGTCCTGCTGATAATTCCAGGGTGGATTGTGGGATTTGACTGCGGTATTCTATGTCTTTTACCTGTATTATGGTATAATCTGACTGATCTCCTTCTGCCACCAATAAATCTCCTAGTTCCATCAGAGAGTCACTTTTCTCTCTAATGTAAATATCTTTTAAACCACCACCAACTATCTGACCGCCTTTCATATACTCACCTGTAAATATTGCTTACCTTTAATCTATGGCTCTCGTTTAAGGAATGATTTATAACTCATCTAGTTTATCATGCATACTAACTGCTTTAATTCGTGCATTGAATGATTCTAATGCCTCGTTTCGAGCCAATTCTGATTCTAAAATAATTTTATAATTTATCAAGTCTTCATTTCTTACCCTGGCCCATACATGAGCATCGAATAATCCATAGGGATATCCCGGTATGGTTATGTCTCGTGAATAATCTGCAATTGTTGAAATAATATTTATTATCTCTTTTTTACTCATGTTATCGGTTTGATCTTTGAGAATTTCGAACCTGAAGGGTGTACTGGCGTTTTTATTTAGTTTAATTACCATTATCACTGCTTTATGCTCTTTTGCCTTACTTCGGGCTATGGGAAAATAGCACCACTGGTCAAATTCTAATTTATTATCCTGTGCAAATTTTTCAATAGATGCGATGAGTGAAAATCCAGTATTGGTTGTCAATCTACACGTCTTTGATAGTCCTGTGAAAATAACACCCTTTTTTATGGCTTTTTGAAAAACTTGATCAACAT
>JAJFTX010000176.1 GCA_021372715.1 Methanobacterium sp.
AAATTTTCCGTTTCGTTATAGCGCCTCCGTTTATTTTTGAATCGGAATTTAGACTTAATGATCTCTTGTTAATCCTATTTAAATATATTTATGATTCAGATAACTAAAGGAAAAAATTTTCCATAAATTCTTAAATTTTAAAATAAGATATTACTTAATTTATGTAAACATCAATAATTAATTCATCTTTTTAAGTTCATCGGCCCGTCCTTTAAGCCCTAATGCCATTAATGTAAGGATAATAGCCGAACATCCTAATACAATATAGGCAAAACCATAAGCACTCATATTACCACCCATAGAAGATATAATTGCCCCAATAAGAGCCCCACCCACCAGTTGTCCTATGCTAGTGTTTATATTTATCAGACCCTGTCCTGAAGCCCTTTCAGATTCAGGAAATTCATTGATCATAATGTATCTCACCGGCGCGCCTAAAAGAGTGGCAATACCTAATCCTATAAATATACCTGAGATGATGAAGAAAAAGAATTGGTTCCCAAATATACCCAATATAAAAAGTCCCATGGCCAGTGAAAACCCGCCAGTGATCATCAAAAGTTTTGATCCCACTTTATCCAGAACACGACCTATGATGGGTGCTCCTATGGCAATGGTAATTACAATGGGTAAGAGCATAAGACTTGCCTGGGAGTTGTTAAAACCTAGTGCAATTATGGCAAATGCAGGTACAAATACCAGCCCTGTTTCGTTTAAACCAGAAAATACAGATATTAAACTGGTCATAGTTATCTCCCTATTTTTAAATACTTCTGTTCGTATTATGGGATCTTTAGCTTTACCCTCTATCATCCAAAATATTATAAGTAGAATAAGAAACAGGATTAAGGCAGGCCAAACTCGTAAGGATAATAAACTGGATAAAAAATTCTCTGTATTGATCTGATTAATACCATATGTTAAAGAGGCTAATGAAACACCTAATAAAAACATTCCTTTCCAATCAAAATAATTAAATCCAGTTTTAGTAGTTTTAGGAAGATAATATATACCTAATATTATCACCAAGATTGAAAAGGGCAGATTGATAATAAAAAGCCATTGCCAACCGTAACTTATTAATAAACCACCCAAAATCGGGCCGATTAAATAAGATATACCAAAAACCGCCCCTATAATACCAAGAGCCCTTCCCCTCTTTTCTGGAGGAAAAGCATCCCCTATAAAAGCGCTGGCTACAGGAAATAATCCTCCAGCACCAAAACCCTGAATAGCCCTTCCTATAAGCAATATATCAAATGATGGAGAAAATGCTGTTATCACTGACCCAAAACCAAATAATAAAACATCTAAAAGATAGATTAATCTTCTACCCTTTCTATCAGATAACTTGGCCATGAATGGGGTAGCCACCATAAAAAACAACACATAAATGGTGTATGTCCAACTAAGGCTCCGTGTATCCAACCCAAAATAATTCTGGATAGCAGGCAGGGCAGGTCCCACGATAGCTATATCCAGAGCACCCATTAATACACCCATAAAAAGAACCAATAAAACACGGTTTCTGCCTTTTTTTACCATTTTACCCCTCATAAATAATAAAAGATTTTTATTTTAATGTTTTTCTGATATCTTAACAGAAATTAATATTAGATATAGCATTAAAATATTAACCAAGAAACCTATATAAGGATTTTTTAATTTTATCTGCAGATATAATGAAAAAATTAATAAAAAATGATAAATAATTGGTTTCATGCTAATTTGGGGTGTATATGTGACCTTCCGAGGCTATATGATGTGTGAGAAATGTTGGAACATTATTAAACTCAAAGAAGGGGATTCACCAGATGATTTTGATAAATGTGAATTTTGCGGAGGCCAATTAAAATATACACACGAAAGAGGACAATCAGACTTCTTTATACGGTTATTAAACAGAATTACCCGTCCTAAAAAAGAATCAAAGAAAATAATCTGCCCTAATTGTGGAACAAAAAATTTGAATTATGCTAAATACTGTGAAAAATGTGGATATAAATAATACTAAGAATTATATAAAAAACCCTGTGGTGTGAATAAAATTAACTCTAAAAAATTTGATATATTTAGAATTAAGATAACTAAAGAGGTCATATAATGATTAATTTAATAATAAAACTGTTTTTTTACATCTTGATGATCATGGGAAAAGCTTGGATATATTCAAGGTTTAGCTGGTTAAAATGGATAATGCTGACCTGGAAAGTAGTATTGCCTGTTTTGAAGGTTTTATTAAGGTAAGTAAATTCGATAATGTTCAATAAGTATTATATTACACTAATTTTTAGTATCATCTGGAAAATGGGAAAAAATCTATTATATATATAATTCCTGAAATATGAATAATAATCTTTTGTAAAATTGATAAATCAATTAGAAAAAACTATGATACTTGCTTTTAAATTATAGAATTCATAATATTAAGAAATAGTAATTTATATCTTCATGTTAAAAATTTAAAGAGCTTTTATTATGCAACTTAGTGATCTTACCCTTGATCAGGTAATATTAATAATCGTGTTTATATTCCTTTTATTACAGTTACGCCAGCGTAAATTCCATTTCTGGCGTTCTCTGATAATCCCCGGGATAATGCTTTTCATCACAATCCAATTTGTGAACCTACAAATGCAAGGCCCATTTTTTAACACTGTGGTTTTGGTAGGGGGTGGATTATTAGGTATCTTGCTGGGTATGATAACCGCTTCCCTGATGAAGATTAAAATAGCTAAAGACGGTTCCATGATATTGAGAGGTTCATTCATTGCCAAGAGCCTGTGGTTATTATTCGTATTGGCCAAATTATATGGGCAGAATACCTAATCTCAATGGGGTTTAGACTCTAATCTAATCCTATCTTTATTCTTGATGTTAACCGTATGCTTCATGATCTCTGAACGTGTAGGTATCTATTTCAGGTATTTAAAGAAGAGAAGAAGGGTTAAAAAGAAAGACAGAGTATAATTTGAGTTACAATTTTGTTTTATTAATATAACAAGATATGTTAAAAATATATATCAACCAATAAATTTGATAAAAAAATATAGGTATGAGGAAGATGGAGTTCAAACCATACTACTGCAAACTCAAAAATTTCCAATTTCAAAATGGAGAAGTATTAGATGAAATCATCGTAGAATACACCACTATGGGAACAGCCCAAAAAGATGCTCAAGGTAACATCCAGAACGGTCTACTATTTTTACATGGTTGGTCTGGTGATTATACCTCATTTAAACGATATATGGATTTAACCCTACCAGAAGAGGCTTTTGACCAGGATAAATATTTTTTAATCTCCACCACAGCATTAGGATCACCTGGATCTTCAGCTCCCTCCACATCCCATTTAAAAGAGGATTTCCCCCAGTATACTGTGAAGGATATGATTAACCTACAACATCGATTTTTAAAAGAGCAATTACATATCAAACATCTAAATGGTGTTATTGGTGCTTCTTTAGGTGGGTTTCAGTCACTACAGTGGGGTGTTACTCATCCTGATTTCATGGATTTCATCATTTCCCTAGTTACCAGTCCTGTGGTGATAGGTAGAAATCTGGCCATATTTCAGTTGATGAACTCCATAATCGAATCCCATCCGGATTATAAAAATGGAAAATACATTGAAAACCCAGTAAACGCAGTGAAGAATATAGCAGGACTTCAATTTCTATTCGTGTTCAGCGAATCATATTATATAAATGAATTTAGCAGTAAGGAAATGTTGCTTAAAGCCCTTGATGAGCAGTTTACTGAGGGAATGAAATTAGACGCACGGGATGTGGTCTGGAGAAATAATGCAGTTATTCCCTTTGACTTGAGAGATGATTTACATAAGACCCATGCTAAGTCTCTTATAATAGGAATAGAAGGTGATGAATATTTCCCCCCAGAAATAGATGTCATACCCATCTCAGAGAGTATAAAAAATTCAGAATTGTTCATATTTAAATCGGAGTTAGGCCATCTAGGAATAAATCAGGTCGAAAAGATGAAGGATGTGTTTTCAGAATTTATGTCATGTGTTGAATAAAAATATAGTAATTTTAATTATTTTATTTTTTACCCTCTTTTTTGGCCAAGATCTCATTTATAGCCTCTTCCATCTGCAGTCGGATATACCATCTTCTATCTTTAGATGCTTCTTCCAATGGTTCTAAGGCATTTTCATCTCCAATTTTTGCTAGAGCTCCTGCAGCGTGTCTGCGGACACTGATATCTTCATCCTGTAGGGCTTCTATTAATGGGGGAACCGCCTCATCATCACCGATTAAACCCAGAGCTTCTTCAGCCGCTGATCTGAAAGTAGGATCCTGGTCTTTCAAAGCTTCTATCAATGGTTTTATGGCCTTTTTATCACCGATCTTTCCCAAACCTAATACAGCTTCATTTCTAACCTTATTATCATTTAATATTTCTAATAGTGGATCTACTGCTCTTTCATCAGCAATATTCCCCAATGCTTCAGCAGCATGCCATCGGACGTACCATTTCTCATCCTTTAAAAGGTTAATAAGGGGGTTTACCGCCTCCGGATCTCCTATTCTTCCCAAGGAAACAGCAGCATTCAATCTTATATCACTTTTATCCATTTCTAAAAGTTTAATAAGAGGTAATACAGAATTTTTATCCTTTAATCTGCCTAATGCATGGGCAGCTTTCCAGGATGTATCCTGATCTCCCTCTATGAGGGCTTTTATTAAATCTTTTGTTTTTCTTTCAGATTCTAACCTTTCAACATCTGGTTTTGAGTTGTTTAGAATGCTCAATTTCTCCCACCCTGAAATTTATTTGAAAATTATTATATATAGTTTAATTTACTATAGGTAATAATTTCTGATTTAATTTTTTTTTGAGACTTATAATTAGAAAATCTTTTATTACATGCTTCAAATATTTTGTTGTAATCAAAAAAATAAAATTTTTAAAAAAATAGATTAAAACCTTAAGAGGATGTAACATAAAATGGCCAGTATGGAAACAGCAGTAATAATCAGCGTATTTCTCGCATTAATCCTATTCTTCGTGGACTTTTTAATCTTACCCACTTTAGAAGTCAGCGTACTATTAATAGTCTTATTTACTGGATTTCTTGCCAGTGCAATGGCGGGCTCTGAGAGAAACAGTTATCGGGTAGGAGGATTTGCCGGTGCGGTCCTGGCGGTTATGCTTTTCCTAGTGAGTTTTTTCACTGGACCGAGCTTATCTTTCAACATGTATGCATTGGGGCTAGATTTATCTCTGATCTCCCAGGGATTAATTTATTTAATACTTAGTTTTGTGTTATCCCTGGCTATCTATATGTTTTTAGGTGCTTTTGGCGGTATAATCGCTCAGGAACTCTTTGGTCCTAAAGATTCAGAACCTGAAAACACTGAACCAGTTTAAATTAACAAATTTTTTATTAACTAAAAAAAGGGTATTATTATGTTAAAGGTAATAGTGGTTGGTTCCGGTGCTGGTGGTGGAACAGTTGCCCGTGAACTTTCCAGAGCAGGTGTAGATGTTACTATTATCGAAAAAGGACCCATAATTAAACCTAAAAACGTGTCTGAATGTTATCAAAGTCATCTATCTGATGTTGAAGTTATGGAAACTACCTGTTTTGGTGGTACAACCATGGTTACTTTGGGTAACGCTGTGCGGACCTGCCAGGGCACCTTCAAGAAAATGGGTATTGATCTGGATGATGAATTCAGGGAGTTGGAGCAGGATTTAAATGTAAATACGCTTCCAGATTCTCATTTTGGAAATGCTACTAAGAGAATAATGGATTCAGCCCGTTCTCTTGGTTTTGAGCCTAAGAAAATGCCTAAATTCATTGATCCATCTAAATGTAAGCCTTGTGGTGAGTGTGCTTTTGGCTGTAAAAGAGACGCTAAATGGACCAGCAGGATATATTTAGAAGAATCAATTCAATCTGGAACCAGATTAATCGAAGAAACCCCAGTTACAGAAATAACAACCCATAAAGGTCAGGTAACCGGTGTTAAAAGTTTTAATAAGGAATTTAAATCAGATATAGTTATTTTATCGGCAGGTGCCATTTCAACCCCCAGAATACTAAACAAAACCAGCATAAAGGCCGGTAATAATCTCTTTGTAGATACCTTCGTAACGGTGGGTGGAATAATTAAGGGGGTGAATTATCATCAGGAACTACCGATGAATGCATGGATTAAACTGGACGACATCATATTATCCCCCCATTACTCTGGTGTATTATTAGATAAGTTAGGAAAATTTAAACCCAAAAAAAAGGACATAATGGGGATGATGGTAAAGATAAAAGATGATAATACAGGCAGAGTTACTGAAACTTCTGTTATTAAATATAACACATTGCATGATGTGGAACTTTTAAGTAGGGGTTCAGCAATTGCCGGATCAATACTTACAGAAGCCGGGATGGATGCTAATACCCTGGTATCTACACCACCCCGAGGAGCACATCCAGGAGGAACGGCTGCCATTGGAGAAGTTGTAGATAAGAACTTGGAAACAGAGATATCCGGACTATTTATAGCAGATGCAAGTGTTTTCCCTGAAGCTCCAGGAGCACCACCTGTATTGACCATCATAGCCCTAGCTAAGAGGTTGAGTAAATATATAGTTTCTAGTTATAAATAATGATAAATTTTTTTTTAATTAATCTATTTCCTTCTTCGGACCATATTATTAATTATAATAGTAATTAAAAGTAGTATAGGCCATATTTCCAGTCTTCCCATCCAAAAGTCAATGATGAATACTAATTTTACTAGATCTGGAGATGTAGGGGTGATTATCCCGGAACTTAATCCTACATTACTCAGAGCAGATGATACTTCAAATATTACTCTGGAAATATCTGGATAATAGATTAGAACTATTATTACACTTATTATATATATTACAAAATAGGTGAATACGAAAGCTCCAGTGATCCTTATTACATCATCAGTGATTTTTAATTCAGATACATGATGTATTTTTTTGGCCATCACTGCTTTACCTGGTAAAATGAAGGATTTAACCTGCCATGTAATTCCTTTTAAGAGAATTCCAAATCTAAGCCATTTAATACCTCCACCGGTAGATAATGATCCTGCACCTATTATCATGAGTATGGTGAGGAGGAATGTACCTAATCCTATCCATTTAGCTAATAAATCAGGGTAGAATGCTGTTTGCAGGCCGGTGGTGGTGATGGCCGATACCATCTGGAAAAGGGCGTATCTGAAGTTTAAAAGGATATTATTACCATAAACCTGATTGTTGTAAAGCATTAATGTAACTAAAATGGTTGATATGATTATGAGGGAATATGCGATCTTTGTTTCGATATCTTTGAAGTATTCCTTCCATTTTCCTTTTAAAACTGTATAGTGTAGTGCAAAATTGGTTGCACCAATCATCATCACTATCATAGCTGCTATTTCGATCCATACACTATTATAGAATAATAAACTGGTATTGTGCATGCCAAATCCACCTGTAGATAGAGCAGTGAATGCATGGAAAACAGAATCAAATAGGGGCATTCCTGCCACATAGAAGAGAGTGATGGCTATTGCCGTGAAGAATAGGTAAATATATACTATAATTCTTGTGGAATGCTTTATGCTGGGCCTTAAACGTTCTTCTCTACCTTCTGCAAGGTAAAGGCGCATCACATCAGCACCAGTTGATCTTAAAACCACTAATAAGAGAAAGATTATACCCAGTCCACCTATCCATTGCGTGAAAGCTCGCCAGAAATTTATGGTATAAGAAACAACATCCAAATTAGAGAACATGCTAAAACCAGTTGTAGTGAACCCGGACATCGCCTCAAAATATGCGTTCAGGTATGATAACTCTCCAGAAAAATAATAGGGCAATGCACCAAGAGCACATCCTATTAGCCAGATGATAGTTGAAAAGATCATTGCACTTTTTATGGAAAACTCCAGTTCTATCTTAAATATTTTGATTAAAATAAAACCAAAAATTCCACTAATCAAGGAAGAAAGGATAAAGGGAATTAAATATTGTGGTTCATTATAAATTACTGCCACTGCAAGTGGGAATAACATAGCAACAGCTAAAAGTAAACAAGCATAACCTGTATAATGTAAAATGGTTTTGATTTCCCTTCTACTTAATCTATGAATCCTCTGCATCTAATCATATCCCTAAAATAAATTTAATGATGAATTAGGGGGTTATTTACCAATAATGGGAATCTAAACCTATTCAATTAACCTATTCGTTATAACATTTATAGATATATATATTTTTCTTCCGGCCTTTTTCCGGTTATTTCGTATAAATTAATCGAATAAAAGTTTATACCTATATTTCTAAATAACAGGTTAATAATATATAAAAATAGTAATTAAGTGATTAAAATGCCGCTGGTAAGGATAGAAATCTGCCAAGGAAAATCTGCAGAATATAAAAAAGCAATTTTAGATGGTGTTCATCAGGCTCTGGTCTCTTCATTGGGAATACCAGATACTGATCGTTTTCAGAGACTATATGAACTGCCTCTATCTAACTATGAATTACCTCCAGACAGGAGTGATGATGTCACTATTATCGAGATTACCATATTCAAAGGCAGAACATCAAAGACAAAAAAAGCATTATATCAGGCTATCGTTGAAAATCTAAATGAAAATCCGGGAATCACTGGTTATGACGTTTTGATCATTTTACTGGAACCTCCCCTTGAGAATTGGGGTGTTAGAGGTGGTAAACCTGCCAGTGAAATTGATTTTGATTTTAAAATAGATGTTTGAGGTTTCAAATTTTTTTTTAAAAAAATTTATTTTTTATTCAAGATTTTATTTTGATTTATTCTATAGTATAAACCTATTAAGAAGAGAATAATACCTAGTATCAGTAATGCATCCCTCATTCCATCTATTAAAAGATATTCTATGCCTTTTTCCATTGTCTGGGTACCGGTCCACATATAAAGTGTGTGTGGTTGGAAATAAAATTTACCAACATAAAAACTGCCATTATTTAGGTATATGTAGTTACTCATGATCCAGAATAAAGAGATTACACTGATTATTAAACATGAAGCACCAATAATTTGTATAATAATACTATTTCTAGAGTTAATTGCGATACCTCCCTATAAGGATTTAGGTCTTTAGATATTAATATATTTTTCAACTTGGATTCATTTATCATATGAATTATTCTTTTCTAAATGAATAAAAAGGGAGTGGGGTATCGAAATTGAAAATAATCGAAATATTCTAAAGATTAAAAATAGTTAGAAAAAATAAAAAAGTGATCCTGAAGTCAGATGACTTCAGAATCATTGATTCGCATTTTTAGAGGCGGTTGCGATCTTTAATTAGTTATATTGGTAGCATTTCTTTTCCATGTGTTTCGTTGATTACCTCTGCAAGTCCAGCGTACATCGCGCTTAATCCAGTTAATATTCCTTCATAACCTGCTATCATGGTTATGGTCTGGTTTCCGGTTATAGCGCCCAGTGCCAGTAGGAAGAACAGTATGGCTAATGTGGCAAATATTACCTGTAATCCTTTGCTGATTTTAAGTGTACCTATGAACATTATTGCGGTGAAAACTCCCCACATGAAGAGGTAAGCTGCCAGTGCTGTTGTATCTGTGGCTGTTGCCAAACCCATTTTAGGTAACATTAACATGATTGCAAATGAATACCAGAACAGTCCGTATGAACCAAATGCTACTGTAGCAAATGTATTTCCATTCTTATATTCCATTGCGCTGGCTATTATCTGCGCAGTTCCACCATAGGCTAATCCCATGGCTAATATCATACTATTTAATCCAAAAAATCCTGCGTTATGGAAATTCAATAGAACTGTGGTCAGTCCAAATGCTATGAGTCCCAGAGGAGCAGGATTAGCCATGGTATGTTTAACTAATTTTTTCCCATCTATGCTTATAGTGGCATATTCTTCTGTCATTTATAATACCCCCATATTAATTTTCTTTTATTCATTCTTCCAGGGTGGATGTATCCCCTACATCTTCTCCTGCTTCCCTGGCCCTTAATACTCTTCTCATGATTTTTCCACTTCTAGTTTTGGGCAGGGATTCTACTTGGTCTAAATCGCCTAAAACAGCGACAGGACCTAATTCATGTCTTACGTGTTTTTTCAAATCTTCGATTAGTTTTGTGTTTAATTGATTACCTTCCTTGAGTATCAGGAATGCTTTAATTACCTGTCCCTTTATTGGATCATCTTTTCCGATTACCGCTGCTTCCACCACTGCTGGGTGACTGACGAATGCAGATTCAACCTCTGCTGTACCTATCCTATGTCCAGCTATTTTTAACACGTCATCGGATCTTCCCTGAATCCAGAAGTATCCGTCTTCATCCTTATTGGCCATGTCTCCTGCTTTATAATAACCAGGGATGTCCTTCCAGTAAGTTTCAATATATCTTTCTTCGTCTTTGTATAGTGTTCTAAACATAGATGGCCATGGCTTTTTGATTACCAGATATCCTCCTTTGCCCAGTGGTACAGAATTTCCTTTTTCATCTACCACATCGGCATCTATTCCGGGGAATGCTTTAGTTGCTGATCCTGGTTTCAATGGTGATACTGGAAATGGTGAGATCATGTGCATCCCTGTTTCGGTCTGCCACCAGGTGTCCATAATTGGTGCCTTTTCATTTCCGATGTATTTGTGATACCACATCCATGCCTCTGGATTGATTGGTTCTCCCACAGTTCCCAGAATTTTAAGGGATGAAAGGTTGTAATGTTTGGGGTACTTGTTACCAAATCTCATGAGGTGTCTGATGGCGGTAGGTGCGGTGTAGAATTTGGTTACTCCATATTTTTCTACCAGTTTCCACATTATACCTGGATCTGGGTAGTCTGGTGCACCTTCATATACTAGGGTGGTGGTTCCCAACAATAGTGGTGCATAGATCACGTAGCTGTGTCCGGTAATCCAACCGATATCTGCAGTGCACCACCATAGATCACCGTCATGTATATCGAATATATTTCGAAGGGTGGTAGCTGCTCCTACCATGTATCCTGCGGTGGTATGTAATACTCCTTTTGGTTTTCCTGTACTTCCTGATGTGTATAATATGAATAATGGATCTTCTGCATCCATCTCTTCTATTTCACATTCAGCTGGTTCGCCTTCTATGAGTTGATTGTAGAAAATTTCTTTTCCGCTTAATTCAGATACTTCAATAGGGTTTCCGGTATGTTTTACCACTACTACTGTTTCCACGGTGGGGCATTGGAGCATGGCTTCATCAGAAATTTTCTTTAAATCTATGATTTTTCCTCTTCTGAATGTACCATCTGCAGTGATTAAAATTTTAGCTTTGGCATCATTCATTCGTTCTACTACTGCACCCACACTTAATCCAGAGTAAACTACACTGTGTATTGCTCCGATTTTGTTACAGGCCAGCATGGAAATGAGTAGTTCTGGGCACATTGGTAGATACATGGAGACTCTGTCTCCTTTTTCTACTCCCAGATTTCTCAGGGCGTTTGCAAATTTATTTACTTCCCTGTAGAGTTCGTAGTAGGTGATTTTTCTTTCATCACCCCTTTCATTAGCGTAAAGGATGGCAACCTGGTTTCTTTTGTCGGTGTCAATCCATCGGTCCACGGCGTTGTATGCCAGGTTGATTTTTCCACCAACATACCATTTAAAGAATGGTTTGTTACTTTCATCTAGGATTTTATCCCATTTTTTAAACCAGTGAAACTGTTCAGATTTTTCTGCCCAGTATTCTTCCAGATTTTTGCCTTTTTCTATTTCTTCTTCCCAATTCTTTACATGTGCCCCTTTTACAGTTTCTTCTTCAGGATTAAAAATCCTTTTTTCATGAAGTAGGACATCTGTATCGCGTTCCATATTTTTTCCCGCCTTGTTTGTTTAATTTTTGTAATAATAACTGAGTTTTTCTTTATATATAAAATTAACTATTAATCATGATAAATTTTGATTAATCATGATAAAACTACTATAAGTAAAATTTATAAGTACAACATAGAGTTCAATGTATAAAAAAAAGTAAAAAAATAAGGATATACCTTATATAATAAATTTAAGGTTTCATCTTATTTAATTAATCCAAATATGGATTTAATTCACCGATCCCTATCAAATAATCGCACAAAGAAATGAAATTACATCATCGGTGGCATTCCGCCCATTCCTGGAGGCATGCCTTCCATTCCTTCCATATCAGGTTCACCCGAGCTGCTAGAAGCTATCATATCGTCGATTCTTAGGATCATCTCTGCTGCTTCTGCAGCTGATTGGATAGCCTGCTTTTTCACCCGATGTGGCTCGATAACTGTAGAGATTTTCATGTCAGCAACCTTACCCTGGAAAATGTCCAGTCCCATATAGGGAGATCTTTCCTGAGCTGCTCTAATATCCACTAGAACATCGATACTATCCATACCTGCGTTTTCTGCTAGGGTTTTAGGTACCACTTCCAGTGCTTCAGCAAATGCTGAAACCGCCAGTTGCTCCCTGCCACTGATGGTATCTGCGTAATCTTTAAGTCCACGAGCTATGGCCATTTCTGCAGCTCCCCCACCAGCAACTACTTTCTGATCCTCTATAGTAGCTGAAACAACACCTATAGCATCCTCAACAGCTCTTTCAACTTCTTCAGCCACATGTTTAGTGCTTCCCCTTAATATTATGGACACTGCTTTAGGATCAGGGCTTTCTTCTACAAATATCATAATTTCATCGAATATCTTCTTCTCATAAACAAGTCCTGCTTGACCTAAATCCTCTGGTTTAAGATCTTCGATGTTTGTGGCGAGATTAGCGCCAGTAGCTTTTTCTAACCTTTCTATATCGGATTTTCTAACTCTTTTAACTGCGAATATTCCTTCACGAGCCAGGATATGTTGGGCTAGGTCATCTATTCCTTTCTGACAGAATAGGACATTAGCACCTGTATCTAAGATCTTCCGTACCATTTCTCTGACCATAGATTCTTCCTGTTCTATGAATGCCTGCATCTGGTTGGGATCGGTTAGTTTGATTTTAGCATCAGTTTCCAGATCTTTCACTTCAACTGGGTATTTCAGTAAAGCTATTTTAGCATCCTTAACTTTCTTAGGCATGTTCTGGTCTATCCTGCTTTTATCGATGACTACTCCTTTAACCATTGTTGATTCGTTTACTGTGGCCCCTTGTATTCTGTGTATGTTGATGTGGTCTTTTTCAACTTCCCCGTCCTCTTCTACTTGTTGAACAGCGTCTACTATGAGTTCTGCCAGTGGTTCTCTGGCTTTTTCAGTTCCTTTACCTGTCATGGCTGTCATGGCCACTTCTATTAGCGTTTCCCTATCGTTTCTTTCTAGGGCAATATCGTTTAATATTTCCATCGCTTTAGCAGTTGCTCTGCGGTATCCCATGGAAATAACCGTGGGGTGTACATCCTGTTCCAGGAGATCTTCTGCTTTTTTAAGAAGTTCTCCAGCTATAACCACTGCTGTGGTTGTTCCATCTCCTACTTCGTCTTCCTGAGTTTTAGCTACTTCCACAAGCATTTTGGCAGCAGGATGCTCAATGTCCATTTCTTTCAAAATAGTAACTCCATCGTTGGTTACTACTATATCTCCTAAGGAATCTACTAACATTTTATCCATTCCTTTAGGTCCTAATGTTGTTCTAATGGTCTCTGCGAGAATCTTTCCCGCCATTATGTTCATTCTCTGAGCATCTCTTCCTAAAAGTCTGTTGGTGCCTTCAGGTAAAATTAATATTGGCTGGCCTTGCTGACCAGGACTTCCAAATTGTGCCACATTATCATCTCCATAATTCTCTTTTTTGTAATTTATCAGTGGGTTAAAGGTTATATAAATAGTTTACCATTTATCTGCTATTTATAGTATTAACCAGAAAAAACAGGATGCAAATGTACATATGCCTATTAAAAGACGGTCTTATATTTTATATCTCTCTAATGAAATATTATAGGATTATGAATTAAAAAAAACACCATTTAATGCTTTCATTAATCAACAGTTTGGTATCTAAAATCCCATAAACATTTTCCAGTATCTTTTTTTGATCCTCTTAAATGTTCCATTTCATGAGATATTCCAAATGCTGCTGATCCCTCAAAGGATAATGGGCCGTTAACGTGTTTAATAGCTATATCCATGGTTTTTGGATTTAATTCTGCCCTAATTATATCTAAACCATCGATTTGAACTTTATATGGCCTGGTAACGACTCTTCGTTCCTTACTCTCACTACATTTTTCTAGACGGTAAATTTGACCTTCTTCATTTATTATGGAGGGGTTTGATATTAGATGAATTATTTCTAAGGTAGAACCAGTCATCTTCTCTGGATCATAACGGGTAAGCTTATCTTTTATGGCCATTACTTTCAAAGAGTCTGTTTTATTTTTTATACTCCAGTTACCACCAAATTTAAGGGAGAAGAGTAAAGGTAGGAAAACATCAGGTTCAATTTTTAAATCCTTAATTACCTGCTGTTCCTCTAGATTAAATTTTATTTTCCTTATTAATTGGTTAATATCCGAATAATTATCCAATAAACCACCTGTTTATTTAAAGAAATGAATATTATTCTTTATTATTGAAGGAAGCTATAGCATTATCAACCACGCTTATAATGGCCTGGGAAAGCTCTTCATCCGTGCCATCAACTACTATGGGTATGTTATCACAGTAAACTACTTCTAAACCTGCTTTCAGAGCATCTTTAGTTGCTACGTCTACTGCGGCTGCTTTAAGCTCGGTCAGCATTACATCAACATTGTCCATATATTTTTTTATATCCTTCTGTAACAGTGGTCTGTTGGAAAGGTGTGGTGTGGTTCCCACTACTTTACAATTGTAATTATCCTCCAAATATTCTATTAAAACGTTTTTAACATTATCTGGTGCTGTGGTTGCAAAGAGTATGTTTTTACCATCTACGCTCTCCAGTGGTTTAGGACGGAAAACTGTGGGGATAACTGTAGCTTCCGGATTTATACTTTTAATGAATTTCTCTATACGCTCCACTTTTTCTGAACTGGCCATGGGCATCTCGCACATGGTTATAACCACTAAATCAGCCATTTGTATACGGTAAGGTCCGAAAAATCTTTCTATATTAATAATTGGTTGATTGGCACCTACCAGTACTATATGTTTATCAGTTTTAACAGGGGGGATGGCGGCTCCACTTCCTTCGATGATCACAAAATCAGCTTCAACTTCATTAGCCAGCTCAGCGCCTTTTTTCATGTTGGTAATGAACACTTGCCCTACCATTCCACCACCGCATCTTCTACACCCAATAGTTAGAATTCTACTCATCAGAGCATCTTCCCAGTGGTCTGATGCTGCATGAATTCCCTTATCTGATTGTTCCATTAGAAATTGGGGTGTGATCTCGATCTGGTCTCCTCGGACTATTTCAGGCTCTTCAGGCCCTCCTCTCCCCATAGCCACTACACAAGGGTTGTATTTATTTTTATGGATTTTTCTAGCTGCGTATGCCGATACTGCGGTTTTTCCTATTCTTTTCCCTGTGCCTAATATTTTAAGAGATGGTTTTTTCAGTACATCATGTTCACTGAGGGGGTTAAATTTAAAGTCCGGTCCTTCATAGGGTATTCCATGAGATAGAACTATGGTTGCTATTTTAAATCTTTTTGAATAATCAACTATGGGTTCATCACTTAAATCCATCACCACATCTGCATCATATTCTACTATCTTCTCACCGATTAAGTCGTAGGGAATTTCATGATGACTGGGACCGAAATGCACCTTTCTTTCAAACCTATCTGAAATATCTTCCTCTGATACTTCCCTTAATTTTTCGGTTCCACCAATAAAAACAACTGCAACAATTTCATTATATTCCAGGCTGTCTAATGTATCTAAAGCTGATTTTGTTACCGGTATATAGTGTTCTCCGTCTACTAAACAGATCATTTTTCTTAAACCGTCCATAAATTACACCTCAAAAAGAATTTGTATATAATATATAAAAAAACTACTA
>JAJFTX010000184.1 GCA_021372715.1 Methanobacterium sp.
ATAAACTTTCCCGTATTGCCCTTCACCGGAGCATTTGATAATTTTATTCTTTTTCAACACATCCATATGATGCCGGATGGTTTTATAATCGAGATCCAGATTTTTAGCAAGCTGATTAGCATTATATGGTCTGGAATAGAGTTCATTAATAATTCTGGCTCTATTAATGCCCCCCCTGGTACCGGCGATTAACCACCAAAGCATATCATCCATGGATATCACATATAAACATCATAAATTATGAATTAAATAAGAGATTTTATTGTTTAATTGAATTTTATTTAATTTATAACTAACATTTTCTCAATTATTAAATTCGTATTCATGAGTTATAACACGGTATTTAAAAATAGGAAATAAAGTATATAATACCTGAAAACAAATACTACTTTATAAGGGGAATTAAGTCACCAATCGCTAATTTTTTTGACACATAAATTTAATTCTAAAGTAATTTTATAGGAGTGTTAATTTGAAAAATAGATTTTATGATATGGAATGCTGTAAATGTAGGAGTAACTTTAGAGATATTCATATCTGGACCTCATGTGAAGTTTGCGGCAGCAAGTTGAAAGTGGTAATGGAAAGATCTACTGGATAGGAATGAAAAAATACATCTAAAATTGAGAATATTTAAAAAACTCATGAAATAGCATTTATACTAGATTTAAGAGTTTTCTTAATATTATTATACAAAACAAAGAGAAGTGATAATAATATGATTGAAATTAAGAAATACACCCAGTTTAAAGGTCAGGGAGAGTATATTGGAAGATTTAACTATTTTTACAAACTTAAGGCTTCACCTTTAAAAAATCCATTTACCGGGCCTGTAAATTTAAAATCAAAGTTAAGATTAGTTGAGAAGTTTGAAAAGTACATTAAATCACTTCCTGAAGATAGTCCACAGTGGAAGGAGATTCGTAGGTTGCAACGTATATATAAGGATAAGGGCAAATTAAATCTAATTTGTTGGTGTGATCCACTTCCCTGCCATGGTGAAATAATAAAATCAGCTATATTAGGTGAAATTAACCCAAAAGAGGATGAAAATAAATAATTTTTAATAAAAGTTCAATGAAGCAAATGCACAAGAAATACTATTTTTTTACTCCTCGTCCTCGTTTACTTCCTGGTTTTTTGTATTTTCTCTTTGGTCTAGTTCTTTTGTTAGTTCCTGATACCTTTGAAATTTTAATCAACTCCTGTTAACGATTTATATTCATGTTATAGCTTATTGCTATGATTTTTTTTAAATTAAAACTTTTTGTTTTAAGAGGATAGTATATTATTCGGTGATTTATTTAAACATTTAAATTTATATTTTTTTATAAATCTGAATTATATTAAAAAATCATTCAACTACTTCTGCAAATGCAAAATTTCTCCGAGTAGAGGTAATTCTAATTTTAACTTCTTCTCCTAACTTTGCACCGGAAACAAAAACCACATAACCCTCTATACGGGTTATTCCATCTCCATCTCTTCCAGTGTCTTCAATTTTTACTTCGTATTCCTCTCCTTCATTTACTGGTGTGGAATTTCCTCTATTATCTCTTCTGTCATTACCATAGTTATTTCTAAACAAATTAATCACTCCAATTAGGCCAATTAAAAGTAATGGCCAAGTTAACATTGTTTTTATAAGCATATAAATTAATTTATTTGATAATTTCGAAATTATGGAATTCGATCTTTATTCGAAATTAATATCAATTTTTTATAGATACATAAATGTTTTATAGATTATATATATAGAATATTCTATGGATATAATATCAAATATTGAAGCCGCCGTCTTAGGACTTCTATATGAGGAACCGCAGTACGGTTATCAATTGGAAAAAACCATCGAAGGATGGGGAATGCGAAATTGGACTCAAATAGGTTTTTCTTCTATTTATTACGTATTAAAGAAGCTTGAAAAGAAGAAACTGGTAAGTTCAAAACTGGAAGCTGTGGATGGTAAACCCTCCCGAAAAGTTTTTACCATAACTGATTTAGGAAAGCAAACCATGGAAAAAAAAGTCCGTGAACTTCTCTCTTGGAATAAAAAATTAATCAATCCCTTTGATCTAGGTTTAGCTTATCTAAAATATCTAGAACCACCAGAAGTGATCCAATGTCTGGAAAATTATTTAGAATCAGCCCAGGGCAGAATCAAGTTCCTGGAAAGCTCTGTAAAGATTCAAAAAGAGTTAAAAGCTCCCTACTATGTCATTGCACTTTTTAGTAGGCCCTTAGCCAGCCTTAAAACGGATATGGAATGGGTAAAGGAGTTTATAGAAGAAATAAAAAAGGATGAAAATCTTTAGAGGTGAAGAAGATGAAAATTGTAGAAAAGAAACTTGAAAAAAGGAAGGTAGCCTTTATCTCTTACAAAGGCTCCTTTGAAGAAATACCAATATTGATTGGGGAAGTCGTGGGATTTATCATGGCCAAAGGTTTACAGATGATGGGTCCCCCATTTGGAGTGTTCTTCAACAGTCCACAGGAAGTGCCTATAGAAGAACTAACCTATGAAATAGGTATGCCCATTGCTGGAGAAGCAGAAAAAGGAGGGAGGGTAAAAATAAAAACAGAACCGGAACAATTAGTATTATCTGCAGTATTCAAGGGTCCCTATAGTGAATGTGGAATGGTAATAGCTGAACTGGCACAATACGCCTATAAAAACGGATACGAGATAATAGGCCCACTTATGGAAATATACATCTCTGATCCCAATGAAACACCAGAAAATGAGATAATAACTGAGGAATGCTTCCCGGTGATTAAAAAATAGAATTAGAACATCTAATATAATTATCTTACTTAGAAAGGGGTGATTTTATGGATAAATATTTGAAAATAAGTGCTTATGGGGTCTTGGTTTGGCTGATACCCTTTTTAGTTTCATTTTTCATTTATCCTCTAAAAACTGCAGGAAACCCCCTATTTGAATCAATAATGCCACTGGTCCTGACCATAATGGTGGTATTAATGGCGAATTTATATCTAAAAAATGTTCAAACAGGTTTTATAAGGGAAGCAGTGATAATAGGAGTAACATGGTTCTTTATAAACATAGCCATAGATCTGGTTCTTTTCCTACCTTCCAGCCCAATGCAGATGAGTTTAAATAAATAAATGATGGATATAGGTGTCACTTACCTTATAATACCAGTTATTACATTAGGTTTTGGATATGTATTAAATTCTAAGCGGGAAAAGTAAAAAAGTATATAATAAAGAAGATTGTATATGGGTAGAATTCGAGAGTTAAAATTTATTTATTATGTTGAAGGATTAAAATGCCTAAGATAGATCTTAAAAAAGAAAACAAGCAACTTTATAATCCATCAACCAAGGATTTCTCCATGGTAGATGTACCTGAAATGAAATATCTGATGATAGATGGGAAAGGAGATCCTAACACTTCTCAGGAATATCGATGTTATGGAAACACTATTTCCAGTATCTTATAAGGTTAAATTCATCTCAAAAAAAGAAAAATCACAAGACTATGTGGTCATGTCCCTTGAAGGGCTCTGGTGGGCAGATGACATGGAAGATTTTAGTATTGAAGATAAAAGCAGCTGGTATTGGACTGCCATGATCAGGCAACCTGATTTTATAACTGAAAGCATGATAAATCAGGCCATACTTGAAGTAGAAGAGAAGAAAAATCCTCAAGCAATCTCTAAATTAAGAATGGAAACTCTTAATGAAGGATTATCCGCACAGATAATGTATAGGGGTCCATATAAAGATGAAGGACCCACTGTAGAGAAATTGCATACATTCATAGCAGATAAAGGATATGTTTTCGAAGGCAGCATCACTGGTCAAAAACATCATGAAATATATATCAGTGATATACGCAGAACCAAACCAGAAAAACTTAAAACCATAATCAGACAGCCAATAACAGAGATTTGAAATTCAATGAAAAGAATTAAAATCTTTAAGATAGTTATAATAATATAAATAATGGGAGGAAAGATTGTGAACAAAATTTTCAAAATACTAATTTTTGGATTGATAGTATGGATTATACCTACCCTTATCACCCTTTTAGTATCATATTTAAATGGATTATACCTATTTGATGTTATATCTGCCATAGCTATCGCAGTAACCGTGATAGTGTTTGTATATCTCTATTTTAAGGATATAACCGCCCAATATATTAAGGAAGGAATTATCATTGGAATCGTGTGGCTAGTAATAAGTATAGTCCTGGATATTGTTCTAATTTTACTAGGAATAACTAAATTAAGCCTGAACGAATATGCGATCTATATAGCACCATTGTACATCATAATACCAGCAATAACCATTGGATTCGGGCTTTATAAGGACCAGATGGCCAACGGGGATATTGAATAAATAGAATTCTAAAGACAGATGATATACTAATAAAACTGAAAACTAAGATAAACTTTTTTTTATAATTTTATGAAAAAAATAATGAATATTATTGTTTTTAATTATCAATGAGGATGATTTTTATGGATTTTGAACAGATCATTAAGGAACTGGAAGATCTCTCCAACCCTGATGATGTGGTGGGAATGGCTAGATTCGGGATAGATTCATCACGAGCTTATGGGGTAAGGATGCCAGAATTAACCCGTATAGCTCAGGAAACAGGAAAAAACCATGCACTTGCAGAGAAGCTCTGGCAACATGGCTACACAGAAACCAGAATCCTGGCCAGCTTAATAGATGATCCAAAATTGGTTACCGAAAAACAGATGGAAAGATGGGCTCTCGATTTTAATTCATGGGATGTATGTGATCAATGCTGTATGAAGTTATTTAGAAAAACACCCTTTGCTTATCCGAAAATTTATGAATGGAGTAATCGGGAAGAAGAGTTCGTTAAAAGAGCAGCCTTCACCTTAATAGCCACCTTAGCAGTTCATGATAAAAAAGCAGATGATGACAGGTTCGAAGGATTGTTTCCCATAATAATCCGGGAATCTACCGATGATAGAAATTACGTAAAAAAAGCTGTTAACTGGGCATTAAGGCAGATTGGGAAGAGAAATCTTAGTTTAAACCAGAAATCAATCATCATTGCCAGAGAGATTTATGAAATCGACTCTAAAAGCGCTAAATGGATAGCTAATAATGCTTTAAATGAGATAAAAAGCGATAAAATCCAGAAAAGATTATAAATAAAATTTATAATTTATTATAATTTTCATCTTATAAAGCAAAAATAGATTTAAACAGATTAATGTTATATATAATCATTAAATTCATTTTTTAGGTATTTTTTGGCTTCTTCAGAAGTTTTTACACTAAAAGGATAGTTTTTATGAACTTCAATAATGTAGGGAATGGTTTCCCTGACTAATTCCTGGTTATGTCAGGTTTTTAAGGCTGCGGCCACTTTTTCTAGACATCCATTTTTATAGCTTATCTGTCCCAGTACATGAATTATCATTTTTCTAACATTTTGATCATCTTCATCCTGTACTTCTTCTAATAGGGGTAGAATATCTTCAGGATGAGTTCTACCCCGGAGTTCAATACCATGAATCACTTTTTTGCGAACTTCAGGGTCTTCATCATGTAAAAATCTCCTCGTGAATTCCAGAGTGGGCTGAGGGTTCTTCTGACCCATCACCTTTAAAGCACTCATTACAGAATTCCTTACATGGTGAATGAGGATCCCTTAGACCTGTTTCAAGACAGTCAAAAACTACTGATGCATCTTTTGTACCGATTTCACCCAGGAGATACACAGCACACTGACGAACCTTTACATTATCATCTTCCAGTAATAACTTTCCCATCTTGAGTATATCCGTACGTAGACTTTCCTGATTATGATAAGCCCTACCCATAATTTGAGAAACATTTTTTCTAATATAAACATCATTATCTGACGCGTAATTAAGGATTTTAATGGTTTCTTCATTATTAAGATCATCCATAATTTCTTCATTCATCTTCGAAACAAATTCCTTTCTTTCTTCTTTGGATAAATCATAAAAACCCATTAAATCCTCCCCTGGAAACAAATTAATGAATAAATCGAATATTATTCTGAATTTTTAATACCGATAATATTTTCTACATCCCTAAGCTTCCATACATAGGATTTCTCCCCATCCAAAAGGGATTCAGGTGGATCCTGGGGTGAATGACCCAATGCAGCCATGATATTACTAGAAAGATTTTTTTCCTTGATCATATCTACGAACAGTTTTCTCACTATCATCTTCGCAGATGAGTCTTTTACTTGCTCTATCTTACCCTGTAAAGTAACGAACTTATAATCAACTAAGTCAGAACTATATTTCTCTATTTCCACTGCCACATGAGGGTTATTACGGAACATTTCTATTTTCTTACCGTATTTGGTGGATAGGAAATATAGAAATTTACCATCAAAAACATATAGAAATGGAGCTATATAAGGATATTCTCCCTGAAAGGCGATTCTACTAACATAATGTTCACTAATCAAGTTATCATATTCTTTTTTGTCCATTAAAGGTATTTTTAAGATACTCATACTAACACCACCTTATTTTGAAATAAAAATTTAGGCATTTAGATTTTTCTCATTAAAGAAATTTTTTGGTTTTTATTTATATAATGTCTTTATAAAGTACCTTCTAAAAAATAATTTATATCTATATTTTGTATAAGATTGCACATACAGATACTAATCTTGTATAAATCTTCTTGGATCTGTATCAATATCAACAATAACAGGTAATTCAGAATCAAGAGCCTTATCAACTGCATATGGTAATTTTTCAGGAGTTTTAACAGAAATTCCAAGGCCACCACATTCTTTGGCGAAAGATGCAAAGTTAAGGTGTTGTAGATCGGTTTGCCAGACTGGATACTTCTCCACTTTTTGCTCCTGCATGATCATACCCAGTTGGTGATTATTGAATAAAAATACTTTTATTGGAAGTTCATTCTTCACAGCAGTTAGAAAATCAGCCATTACCATGGAGAATCCTCCATCACCAGATATGCATACCACTTGTCTGTTTGGATATAATAATTGGGCAGTTAGTGCTGCTGGCAGTCCAAAACCCATACTTGCTAAATAACCTGACATTAGCATATCCTGCTTTTTTTTCATCCAAAAGTTACGTCCAAACCACCAGCAATTCTCACCTACATCTAACGTAATTATGGCGTCATCTGCAATCTTATCGTTTAAAACTTTAATAATATATTGGGGTCTTAATGGTGTTTTAGTATTGTCTATCTCTTCTTCTAATAGATCTAACCAATCTTCTTTAAGCTTATTTATTTCATCTAAATATTCGACTTTTTTATCCTCTTTCACTAAACCAATGAGCTCTGGTAATATTTCAGCACTATTTCCATAAAGTCCAACTTCAACAGGATATTGTCTACCGATTTTTAATGGATCAATATCAATCTGAATTGTTTTTTTCTCTGGCAAGTGTGTCATATCAGAAAATGAGGACCCAATGACTATGAGCAGATCACTGTTAAGAACTAGTTCAGTTGCTGCGGTAGATCCAATGTCACCATGACTACCTACATAATACTGATTATCTTCATCTATAACTCCTTTACCACGGAAAGTAGTTACTATGGGGGCAGTGATTTTCTGGGCAAATTTTAAAAGATTCTCACCTTGAGTAATGGCACCAAACCCTGCTATTATCACTGGACGTTCAGACTCATTTATTGCTTGAGCAGCTTTAAGTATTAAAAACATAGGTTGGGTTATGGCTTTATTAGGGAAACTACCTTCAAAAGGTAATGTTTTAGCAGAATAAGGTAGTTTTTGGATATCATTAGGTATTCCAATATGAGAAACTCCTCTATCTAAAATTGCGTGTTTAATTGCATTGGTAATTAGATTGATAGTTTGTTCTTCGGTCATCAGGACTTTATTATAAACAGTAACTGTTTCAAAAAAGCTTTGTTGTTCAATCTCTTGGAATGAACCAGGTCCTATCAGTTGTCTGCGAAGCATTCCAGTAAGTACTAATACTGGTGCATTATCAAGATTTGCATCATAAAGTCCTGTAGCTAGATTAGTAGCTCCTGGACCGGCGACAGTGAGACAAGCTGCCGGATGTCCGTTGAGTTTGCCATAGGCTGAAGCCATAAACGCAGCAGTCTGTTCATGTCTTACCTGTATGTATTTGATTGCTTTATTATTCCTAACCGCATCAACCACACCTAATGAAGAAGTCCCTGGTATTCCAAAAATATATTTAACACCCCATTCAACCATCTGTTCTATTAAGACATCAGAAACAGTGGACTCACCCTCTTTAAATTCTACTACTTCTTCGGTGAGTAATATAAATGTACTTTTAGGGGAATTACAAACTGGGCATCTCCAGTTATCAGGAAGGTCATCGAATTTATAACCTTCTACCTCTTCATCAAAAATATAATTACAGACTGTGCACCTATACTTAGCCATTTAGACCCTCCATATTCTAAATTTTTGGATTTATCGAATAAATTTTCAACTATATAAAGTGGCATAACTAAACTGTCAAAATATTCATTTTTGCATCTTCAAGTTTATCACAACCAGTCAAAATCATTGCTCGTCGAAGATCATCTAAAACATAATTAAAGTACATTTTAACTGCTTCATATCCACCACTAACACATACTTGTGCGAGGGGACGACCTATAAGAGCTACATCTGCACCCAATGCTAAAATCTTTAAAACATCAAATCCTGTTCGTACAGTACCATCCGCAAAGATAAGTATCTTACCTGAAATCTCTTCTGCAATATCAGGAAGGACTTCTGCGACTCCTTGACCACAATCTAAAACTCTACCCCCATGATTCGACACATAACAAGCATCAGCACCAGAATCAACTACTTTCATAGCATCATCAGGACTCATAATGTCCTTGAAGATCACTGGTTTTCCTGTACAATCCACAAGTTCCTGAAGGTCATCCTCACTTTTCCGATAAACCCTTTTTTTATTATGAGCCCAATAAGTGGATCCTACACCACCCAAATCAACCCCAATAGCAATCACATCCAGTTTTTCAGCAAGTTGGAAAAGTTTGATCAATCGGTCTTGGGATTGGGGTTTAAAGAAAGGGATTCCCCACCCTTTATTTTTACCTATAATGGTGACCCCTAATTTTTCAGAAGTGCTTGGTGTGTTTCCAACATTACCAATTGTTCCAAATAACTGTGCACCCTTTAATAGGCCCCAATATAAATCTTCTTCGCTGATGATATCATTCAGGCTGGGCTTAGCGCCTGAAAGAGGAGCACCCATAAAAGGAGCTTTCAGTTTTTTACCAAAAATTGAAGTGGAAATTTCTGGTTCCTTATGGGATTTGATCACTTTCATTTTAAGGCGAAATTGTTGAAGGGCTTTGTAGTTTGCCTCAAAAGTCTTAGCTTGTCCTGCACCGCCCATACCAATAGGAGCTCCATATTTTTGTCCTGTACATGTATGGTCCGGATCACCATCACATACAGGATAAACACCACATAATCCTGTGAGCAGATTTCTGCCTTCATCTCGATAATAATTCAAATCCTTATCCACAACACCCTTTTCATCATTTTTTAAAGATATTTTATCATCATTTAGTTGATGTAGACAACATTTTAATGCTCCACAGATTGGGCAACGATAGCTGTCTGGGATATTTTCCACGTTAGTATGGGGATTTAGATTTAGTTTTGAATCTCCTTTTTCCTCATCATAAATGAAAATTTTGCAATTCATACATATATATTTCATAAAACTACCTGATTTGATTATCAAAGACTTAAGTCAAATTAAATGCTTTTTTTACTGTTGTTCAGTTTATCAACTGCTTTTTCAATTGCTTTTATTGGAGGAACTCCTTTGGGACATACTTTAAAACAGTTTCCATATGATTCACAGGCCCACCAACCATTAGGAATATCAGCTATTTTCAATCTTGAGATTCCTTCAGCTTCGCGGGGATCAATATGGAACCGGTATAATTTGGCTAATGCAGCTGGTCCGAGATATTTAGGATTTTGCCCTACGATGGGACAGCCCCCGAAACAAGCGGCACAAAGTATACAATTAGTGTACACTTGTAGCTTTTTCACATCAACAGGATACATAATCATCTCTTCATCAGAGTTAAAATCTACTGGCTTAAAAGTTGGTTCTATAAAACGATAGAATTTAAAAAACAAATCCATATCAACTATAAGATCTTTAATCACAGGTAGATGTGGAAGAGGTTCCACTAAAACCTCTTTTTCAGGATCCCAAGAGATAGTTTTTCCAATAGCAGGGTAAGGGAAAATAGGAACCTTTAAATTTCCCTTGAGAAGAGATTCTATTTGTGTTCGGCAGGCAAGCCTCGGGACTTTGTTAATTAACATCGCACATGTTCCACATACGGCCCCACGACAAGAATAATGAAATGATAATGAATCATCGAATTTTTCCTGGAATTGGAATAGGGCACTCATCACCGTCATCCCAGGTTTTGGCTCTAAATCAAATGTATCGTAACTTGGTGAATCCATTTTCTCATTGAATCTATAAACTTTAATTTTCATTAGTAAACACGCTCCTTCGGCTCAAATAAACCCAAATGAACAGGTTTATAAGACACATACATTTGTTTGTCTTTAATACTGACTACCGTATGTTTTAAGAAGTCAATATCATCACGTTCAGGATAATCAATCCTTTTATGTGAACCTCTGCTTTCTTTGCGAGCAATAGCTCCTTTTGCTAATACCTCAGCAATTAATATCATTCCATTTAACTCTAAAAATCTTATAAGAGCTTGATTTAATTTACGGTCTTTATTTTGAAGTGATACATTCTCTATTTGTTCCTGTATTTTTTTAATTTCAAATAGACCTTCCTCCATATTCTTTTTATCACGGAATATTCCGAATTTATTGGTCATAGTATAAGCCAGCTTATTTTTTAGATTAAAAAGGTGTTCATTTCCTTTTCGTTGGAGTATATTTTTAATCATTTTATTTGCAGTGATCATAGCATTTTCTACTACCTCGTCATTCTTAGAAATGATGATTTCTATATCTTTGATAATTTTATCTGCAACAATCCGTCCAAATACTACTGTTTCTAAAAGAGAATTTCCTCCTAAACGATTTGCCCCATGCACGCTTATACAGGCACATTCACCCGCTGCATAAAGACCAGGAATATTTGTCTGGCCATTAATATCAGTATCAATACCACCCATAGAATAGTGTTGACCCGGCTGAACAGGAACAGGATCCTCTATTGGATCGATACCAGCAAAATCCATTGCAATTTGTCTTATTCCAGGTAAACGTTCCATAATACGATCTGATCCTAGATGTCGCAGATCAAGATGTATAAAACCCCCTTCAAATCCTCTTCCATCAGTAATTTCCTGTTCAATAGCTCTAGCAACCACATCACGAGGTGCTAAATCAATAGTATTAGGGGCGTAACGTTCCATGAATTGTTCTCCATCAATATTTAACAGTATACCTCCTTCACCACGAGCACCTTCTGTTATTAATATGTTAGTCCCATAGAGAGTGGTTGGATGAAACTGTACAAATTCCATGTCTTTTAACATAGCACCTGCACTTAAAGCTAAAGCCAATCCATCTCCAGTGTTAATTAATGCATTAGTTGACTTATTGAATACACGGCCAAAACCACCAGTAGCTAAGAGAACTGCTTTAGCATGGAATCCATGCACTTCTCCAGTCATTATTTCCAGAGCTGTGCATCCAATACAACATCCTTCATCAATTATTAATGATGTTACAAAAAATTCTGCGAAAATATTAATTTCATTGCTCATCACATTTTCATAAAGAGCGTTTAGTGCACTATGTCCTGTATGATCTGCTGCGTAACATGTTCTTGGAAATCCTGAACCACCGAAAGGGCGTTGTGCTATTTTTCCATTTTCCAGTCGTGACCATACTGTGCCCATATGCTCTAGTTCGATAACTGTGGCAGATGCTTCTCGACACATTAATTCAACTGCATCCTGATCTGCTAAATAATCAGATCCTTTAACTGTATCATATGCATGAATCTTCCAACTATCCTCAATACCATTTTCACCTTTGACATTTCCTAAAGAGGCATTCATTCCTCCTTGCGCTGCTACAGAATGAGAACGTAAAGGATGAACTTTTGATAACAACGATACACTAAGACCAGCCTCCGAAATACATAATGCAGCTCTAAGTCCTGTTAATCCCCCTCCTATAACGATAACATCATAATCATGGATCATCAATAAACACCTAAGTTTTTTTTAGATCAATCCTATCTATTAAACGATCAAAATCATCTTCAGAGATAATTTTAAGTTCTGAAACAGCTTCTTTAAGTGTTAAACCATTATCCAGAGCATATTTAATCACTCTGGAAGATTTTTCATAACCTATTATGGGATTAAGGACAGTTATGGACATTAATGAATGCTCTAAAAAGTAGTTGATCTGTTTTTTATCAGGTTCCATTCCCATAACTAAAAATTTCCGGAATTTATGGCATCCATCCGCCATTATCCTAATAGAATGCATGATATTGTAAATTATCAGAGGTTTATAAACATTCATCTCTAGATATCCACCTCCTCCTCCTAGGGTCACTGCCATATCATTAGACATTACTTGAACCGCAATCATTGACAGAGATTCACATTGAGAAGGATTAGTCTTCCCAGGCATGATTGAAGAACCGGGTTCGTTTGCAGGAATATCAATTTCATGAAAACCACATCGAGGTCCAGAACTTAAAATACGAATATCATTTGCAATTTTATATAAACTAGTTGACAATGTTTTTAATACTCCACTGAGCATAACCAGCGCATCGTGAGAACCTTGGGCTGCGAATTTGTTGGGAACGATTATGAAGGGTAGTTTGGTTAATTTTGAAATTTCTTCGACAACATTTTTATCAAATCTTGGGGGAGTATTAATTCCCGTACCAACAGCAGTACCACCCAAGGTTAATCGATATAATTCTTGAATATTAACATTTAAACGTCTTAAATTATCGTTTAATAATCCTACGTATCCTGAAAATTCCTGACCCAATGTTAATGGCACTGCATCCTGCATATGTGTTCGACCGACTTTCACTATTTCGGACCATTCATCCACTTTCAATTGTAATGAATCACGTAAAAGTTTCACAGAAGGTATTAAACGATTGTTTAACCCCTTAACAGCTGTTATATGCATTGCAGATGGAAATGAATCATTTGAGGACTGTGACAAATTGACATGATCATTAGGATGTACTGGAATTTTACTTCCTAGAGGATTTCCAGTCAACTGCGAGCATCGATTGGATATTACTTCATTTACATTCATATTGAAGTGTGTTCCACTACCAGTCATCCATACATGAAGAGGAAACTCGTTTTGATGTTTTCCAGCTAATATTTCATCACACACCTGAATTATTAAGTCACTGAGGGTTTTCTTCAGGAGATTTTCCCGTGAATTAACTATAGCAGATGCCTTTTTTATTAATGCATATGATTCAACCATTTCTTTGGGTATTAAATCTTCACCTATATTGAAATGCTCTAAAGAACGTTGTGTTTGAGCTCCCCATAACTTATTCGATGGTACTTTAATTCTGCCAATACTATCTGTTTCCCATCGGAACTCCTCAACCATATAATCCCCATCAAAAACAAATTAAATAGTATATTTCTATTTATGAGAAAATATAATTTTGGGGTATTAAAGGAAAAAATTATAGATATTTTCTAATTTAAATCTTGATTAAATATTATTTAAATTTCGAAGGTAATTAGATTAAAAGATTTAATATAGTCCAATAATAATTAGGATGATTAAAAGGATTTTTAACGGAAAATAATCGATTGGAATATATTGTATTAAAAACAGAATAATATCGGTGATATTATTGAGTGAAGTTGATTACAATTTAGAAAACTGGGAAAAATGCACATGTAACACCTGTCCCGTCCAAGAAAATAGTGAATGTGTAAAAGATAAGAGAGCTAAAGTTAGTAAGCTGATGCCAAAGATAAATGAGAATAAAACTATGCCTAACCCAGATATGATTCCAGACCTTTACTGTGCCACCGGGAAGGCCCCATGTAAAGATATAGATACAAAAGAGATGTGTCAGTGTAATAAATGTCCATTATGGAAAGAATATGATCTACCCTATGGTGAACCTCTGGGTTATTTCTGCAGCGACGGAGCTGCAAAATAAATAATATCCGTCTATAATTTCTTAGATCGATTAAAAATATGGACTTATTTTATAGATAAAATATCAATTCATATTGAAATCTTTAAATCCTATTTTAAAACTAGTGAAGGTATTATAACTTTTTATTACATTTAGTTAGTACAATAATTTTTTAAGGGCAACGGCATAGATATCGGCAATTGTATCTGCTAAATCAACATCAAATGATGTATAATCTTTTTCTGGATTTCCCAATACAATCTGGCCAATTATATTATCATTGTACTTAACTGGGGCTGATAAAAACTGAGAAACAGGAGCATGACCTTCTGGGAGACCGTGAGCAGCGGGATGAAGTGCTGGATTATGAATATAAAATGATTCGCCGGTGTCTAAAGAATAACCAAGAAGCCCGCCATAGGTACCATCTTTTCTAATCTTAAAACGGGCCTCACCCATATCCTCGTACATCTGACAACCATCTGTCATATGAGAAAATGAAATTCCTACGCTGTCTCTATTTTCAGGATCAACAAATGCTACATAACAACTCTCACTACTTGTTAAACGCCTTGCTTCTTCCATAATAATGTCTGAAATTTCTTTCAGGGAAGAATCTGACATTTTATTTAAGATCTTTTCTCTCAGGGAAATAATATCTTCATTCTCGATTTTAGCACCTGATCCCATCCCAAAGTCCGGTCTTTCAAGTTTTTTATTTCCCATATTCATTTATTAGCAACCCCCATTTTAATCTTCGTTGACTTTGTAAACTTTTTATCTTAAATATCTGAATTATCTTATTGCAGCTTTTTCATTATATTTTTATGTCATTAAAGGCATATTAATTATGGTGAAATATCTCCATCTGTTGTATTTTGTCTTAGGATTATTCTACAAATAAGCTAATATGACAACTACTCATCTATAACTGAGTTCATTAAAATTCACCTAAAATAAATTATATTTCAGTTCTAAAACGGAATTATATATGATGGTGATTGATATGGTTGACGGACCGAGTCTAGCTACAGACTTAAATTGCACTCATTCTATTATTACTAGAGCTCTTGATGTGGCCATTGAGCATTGTAATAAATCTTTGAATAGTGGTGAGCTTGAAGAATCTACTAAAAAAGGATTTATTGATTATGTTCAATGTTTTCATACAGTTATAACTACTCATCATCATCTCGAAACACAAATGGTTTTTCCTTATTTTAAGGATAAAATATCGGAATTACCAGTTGATAAATTAAATTTAGAGCATGGAAAAATTGGAAAGTTTTTATTTGAAATTGATAATGTTATTATTCCAGACTTAAAAAGTGCCATGTTAAATAAATCATCTTTAAAACAATTATATAAGTCATTAATTGGTTTAGATGAGATTTGGCATCCACATATAAAGTTAGAGGAAAAATATTTCACCATAGAGAAAATGGATAATTCAATTGATAAAGATGAAATGATTAATTTGATAGAAATTTATAGAAAATTCAGTATGGAACATAATACACCAGATTATTTGGTTATACCTTTTCAATTTTACAATCTTCCACCTAGCAAGCGTGAAATTTGGGCTCAAGAATTGCCAGATATAATTAACCAAAAATTCATACAAATTGAATGGAAAAATAAATGGTTACCAATGGTTAATTTCTTTTATCCTGATGTTAATAATGAGATATAGAAAAATAAAATTAGATTCTAACTTATTTTGTTAGCAGCGAATTCTGTATGTTAACCGCCTCCCCCAATAATCATTACTAAACTTTTAAAAATAAATATCATAAAATTTTAAATTTCTTTTTTAAATACTAATTTTAATATTAAGTAATTATAAACACTTGCTTCGGTTCATTCTTTAAAGAACATATCTAAAATTAATAACAAAATGTTTTATGATTAATTAGAAATCTAAGATTTGAAATCATTGATAACATCCTGTAGAACTATGGCGTTGTTGTGTTCTTGGTCTTTAGCAGCATATATTAGGGTAATTTTTTTTCCATCCCTTTCAATATCCATTATTTGATTTAATAGGTCTTTTTTATTCTTTAATTCCTCACGGTATTTGATCTGAAATTCATCCCATCTTTCTGGGTCATGTGCAAACCATTTACGTAATTCATTGGAAGGAGCAACATCTTTTAACCACAAATCTAATTTTGCCGCTTTTTTTGATATTCCTCTTGGCCATAATCTATCCACCAGAATTCTGAAACCATCTTTATCATCTGCGGGATTGTATATCCTTTTTATATTTATCATGCTGCTCTTGATTATTTATGTAGAAAATATTAGTTAATTTTTTAGTTTAAATTGGACAGTAAAATTAATTATATTTATTATTTGTCAAATAATCCAAATACATCTATTAAACCATCAAGTCATTATGGTCTAACTATAGGATATCCTGCTTTCTTCCAGGCTTTAATACTACCTAGTACCGTCACTACATCCTTATAACCATTTTTATGAAGTACACTGGCGGCTATGGTGGATTTATTCCCTGCATCACAGTAGATAATTATCTTCTTATCCTGGGGTATTTCGTCTAAATGGTCCTTTAAATGGCCCAGATAGATAGGAATGGATCCTTTTATATGTCCTTCTTCCCATTCTTTCATTTCACGAACATCTAATAGGAAAATTGCGGGGTCATCATATTTTTCATATAATTCATGCACCGACCATAGTTCCAGTTTATTAATAGGTTCAGCGTTCATGTACCATGTGGAGAATCCACCTCCCAGATAACCATAAATGTTATCATAACCCAGACGTATCAGATATCTACTAATTTGGTCTATACTATGGCCTTCCTCGTCAATTATTATTATGGGGTCATGGTAATTCAGCATCCATCCAGCAAATGCTGGTAAGCCTCTACTCCAGATGCTTATAGTTTTAGGGATATGTGCTCCGCCAAAACTAGAAGGCTCCCTTGTATCGATAACTTGTGCACCATCATCCATTAATCTCTTAAATTCCTCAACTTTTAACATTTTTAATTCGGGAATTCTACCCAGGAAATTAGGGCCTTCCCGGTTTAATTCCTCCATTTTCTGGAAATAAGGTGGGATATATAATTTTTCACTAATTTTATATTTTATAAACTCTTCCTGGCTGTAGCTGAGTAATTCATTAGTATTCTTTTCATGGCCAATGGTGGTTAATTCCTGTTCCTTTATTTCTGCTCCGCATACTGAACCGGCACCATGAGCGGGGCATATAATCACCTGGTCACCTAAGGGCAGTATTTTATTGAAAATGCTATCATATAACTGCGCTGCGTTTTTCTTTTTCTCTGATTCACCGTATATGTCTATTCTACCTGTTTCTCCGGCAAATAGGGCGTCACCTGTAAAAGCCAAATAAAAGCCATTTGGGGTATCATAATCCTTTAAAGTTATGGTTATGCTTTCATTTGTATGTCCTGGTGTTTTCAGGATGTTTAATTCTAATCTGCCTAATTTAAATCTATCTCCATCATAAACCGGCTTTCCATATGTAAAATCTAAGGAGGATCCATGATATATTTGCGCCCCTACTATCTGTTGTAATTCAACAGATCCAATGGTGTAATCTTCGTTACGATGGGTTTCAAAAACAAATTTAATCTGCAAATTATTTCTTTTGGCGATTTCCAGATAAACATCAATGTCACGTCGGGGGTCTATTATGGCTGCTTCACCATCAGATCCTATGAAATACGATTTTTGCGCAATACCCTCGGATTTAATTGTTTCAAATATCATAAAATTTCCTCAACTTTAATCTCATGATTTTTTTTAATTTAAAATTAAATTAGAACCGCATGCAAATTATTTATATGATGCATATGATTTATTTTTTATTAATTAATGAGAAAAAATATACCATTAAATATAAATGAAAAATAATAAATGGATATTATATTTTTTACTAATTAACATCATGAAGGAGTAATCATGGATTATATTATTGAAACCAAGGACATAACCAAGAAATATGATGATTTTACTGCGGTAAATTCAGTTAATCTCAAAGTTCCACATGAAAGTGTTTACGGTGTTTTAGGTCCTAATGGGGCGGGAAAAACCACTCTAATTTCAATGCTGTGTACAATTCTCCGCCCCACAATGGGTTCGGCTACGGTAAATGGATATGATGTGGAAAAGAATGCTAAAGAGGTTAGAGGGTCCATTGGCATAGTTTTTCAATCAAGGGCCTTGGATGATATATTAACTGGCCGAGAACATTTGGAGATGCATGCAGCTTTATATGGAGTTCCTCAAAAAGTACGACAAAAACGAATAGATGAAGTACTGGACTTAATAGCCCTGGGAAATAAGGCAGATGAATATGTAAAAACCTATTCTGGTGGTATGAAGCGCAGATTAGAGATAGGTCGGGGTTTAGTACACCGTCCTAAAGTATTGTTTCTAGATGAACCCACATTAGGACTGGATCCTCAAACAAGGGAAAACATATGGGAGTATATCAGTAAACTGAATAAAAGTGAGGATATCACGGTTCTGATGACCACACATTACATGGAAGAAGCAGATAAACTATGTGATGAGGTAGCCATAATGAATCAAGGCCAGATAATCAAGGCAGATGCACCCATAAACTTAAAAAGGGAATTGAAAGCAGATACCATAACCATTAAAGTCGATAATTCTGATTTGTTCATTAAAAAGGCAGAGAAACTGGATTATGTGAAGAAAATATATTCTGAAGATTCTTACATTAAGATAATGGTGGAGAGGGGAGAAAACCTGATCCCTCAATTGGTTAATTTCGCTAATCAGAATAATATAATAGTTGAATCCATTGAATTGCAGCATCCTAACCTGGAAGATGTATTTATAAGTTATACAGGAACCAGCATAACTGAGGGGAGATGAATATGCCTGAAATTGAAGGAATTTACACTATCTGGCTTCGTGAGACAAAGAGATTCATCAGATACCGTTCTCGAATATTAACTTCTGTGGTCACACCCTTATTGTGGTTGTTGATATTCGGAACTGGATTAGGATCTGCTGTAAGGTTTGGAGGTAATCTTCCTGGTGGTTATCAGGCATTTATATATCCTGGTATTATTGGTCAGACTATTCTATTCACCGCCATTTTCTCAGGAGTTTCAGTGATCATCGACCGTCAGTATGGTTTTTTAAAGGAAATCCTGGTGGCTCCCATCACCCGTCCATCTATTATATTCGGTAAAGCCATAGGAATCAGCACTGCCGCAGTAATTCAGGGAATTATATTGTTATTACTATCATTTGTTGTTGGAGTACATATGACTCCTATCATTTTCTTGGCCAGTTTCCTATTAATGATTCCCATATCTGTGGGTTTAGCGGGTGTGGGGCTTCTAATAGCATCTTTCACTGATAGTATGGAGGGTTTCAACCTTATAATGAGCTTCGTAGTATTACCAATGTTTCTTTTAAGCGGAGCACTCTTCCCGGTAACCGGACTCCCCACTCTACTGCAAGGGGCTGTTTATTTAGATCCACTCACCTATGGAGTAGATGCACTGCGTCAGATAATTTTGGGGTATGGGGCTATACCACTTTACATCAGTGTTACTGTTATATTAATTTTTGCTGCGATTATGGTGTTCATTTCGGCGTTGATGTTCAACAAAAGAGAGCAGGAATTAATGTGATTTGTATAAAATATAAAAAAAGATTTGAACAATTAAACTAGTAATATTTTCATCTTGATATTTGAAATTCTTAAAAAACCTAATTAATGATAAAAATAAAATTAGATCATTTTATTAAACTGTTAATTAGGGATTTTTAGTATAAACTTTTTTATAGCTGAATAAGCAGCCTTTTTGTCATGTTCAAATCTTACTGCACAATATTGGGGGCATCCAAATATTAATACTTTTTATTCATATATTATTTGTTTTTTATATCAAAATGTTGGACCTGAGAATTTTCAAAAAAGATAAATGTAATTTTTAACAATATTAAAATGTTCTACATTAGAAAAAAAATAAAATTACCAGAGAGTTTTACATAATAATTCCGTTTCAGAAAATTTATAAAAAAGATTAAAATAATTTCATTGCTATAAATTTATTATGGAGCAATTTTATGACGGATCTTATTAAATCAACTGTTAAATGTTATAAAAAGAAAACCAAGAAAATGGTAGGAGGTCATCGAAAGACCTATGAATATAACCAGTATCAAGTTCCACTTAAAAAATCAGATAATCTTAACTGTAGTGATGAAGTTTTTATAATTCCTCAAAGCAATTTTGAAGAGCTAATGGAGGATGGATTAGACTCCCAAAAAGAAAAAATAAACCAAAAAAATAGTATTATAGCATCATATGAAAAGGAACTTGCAGATTTGGAATGGAAACATGGTGAACTCTCCAGATCCTACAAGTCCCTAGTCAGTAAAAATGCAAAAACAAACAAACAAATAAAGACTGAAAAGGAAAAAGCAGAATTATATGAAACCTTAAACACAGCTCTAAAAAAGGAGAACCTTAAGCTTCTCAAACAACTGGAACAAATTAAAAAAGAGCATTATGATCTAAAAGAGACCCTTGAAGATCATGAGACTGATATAAAGAAAGATCAAGATATTTGGAAGTCCATTAGAAGCCGATTTTCCAGTAAAGAAATGAAGGATAAGCAAGATAAGGATGATTAAATCAAAAAAATAAATTAATATGAGATTAATACTTCTCAATTACTCTGAGGATTAATTTATATAGATTCCAGTTAAAATAAGTGATAAAATATGAAAAAACATAAATCAACACCCCATCCTAACATCAGTCAGGTGAAGATAATTCAAAATAAAAACAACTTCCCCATTAGCTGGCTTAACAAGCAGGCTTTCTGTGAATATGGTATTTACTTGGAAAATGTCAAGGGTGTGATGGCAAAATCAACCAAAGCCATGATGGAGGGTACCAAGGAACATTCAATATTGGAATCTGAATTTAAGAAAGATGCTGAACCTGCAACATTCGAGGAGATGCTGGAAACCTCCCAAACCACTGAAATATTATCCCGAGAATTACCAATAATATCGGCCAGATACGGAATCAGAGGATTCATCGATGAAGTGTGGATGACTCCAGATGAATTTATAATAATAGATGATAAACCAGGTAACCGAGCATACCAATCCAGTATTAACCAGGTTTATGGATACTGCCTAGCATTTAAAGATTCTATACCTAAACAAAGAAATATAGTAGCCTCATTACGAGAAAGAGGTACAGATAATATATTCTGGTCATCATACTTTGATGAAAATGCAGAAAATGGAATAATAGAATTAATAGAACGAGTACATAATCTTTTAAACGGATCAATTAATTATATACCTACTAAAAATCCTAAAAAATGCAGAAGTTGCCGTTTTAACCCTCGATGTGATCGTAAAGCGAGTTTTTAGGCCCTATTATTCTCTAGATAACAAAATAATCCTATAAATATTGAAATTTAATCTCACGATAACTTTAAATATAACCTTCAACTTAAAGCTGAATACCGCATATGCGGTTTCTTTGTTCTAAATGAATTTTTAGTCCCGTAGGGTAGTGGTAATCCTGCTGGTCTTTGGAACCGGCGACGGCGGTTCGACTCCGCTCGGGACTATCTTTTTAAACCGTGGGTAATCCTATGGAAAACATATTGGTAGTAGGGGTTAACGCCCGTGCAGTGGCATGTTCTTTAAAGAAACTAGAATATAATGTTTATTCAGCAGATTATTTTGGGGATTTAGACCTACAAAAATGCACAGATCAATATAGATCAGTTTTAAGCCAACAGCCATACATTTCCTGCGGCCACTTTATAGAGAAATTCAATCCATATGATATTAAAGATTTAGCCAAAGATTTTATCAGTGAATGTGAAGGTATAATATGTTTAACCGGAGTTTCACCAGAAATATTCCCAAAAAATAAAATTATTGGAAACAAATCTGTGGAAAATGTGGATGATAAATACTATCTTTATAAGAAGCTAAAAAATCAATTTAATTTTCCTCTAACTTTTCAAGTATCTGATATAGATGAAGCAGGGGAGATCTCGAGAAATTACCCTGGTAAGAATTTCATAGTGAAACCCATTATGGGTGCAGGTGGTTATGGCATAAGAGATTTAAGTTTAACAGAGGATCATATTGATTTTTCAAATTTAATATTACAAGAAAAGTTAAACGGTAAAAATATCAGTGCCTCGGTTCTTTCAACAAAAAAAGAATCTAAAACCATCCTTAAAAGCCAGCAAATAATTGGGGACACTATGCTGGGTCAAAAAGAGCCCTTCGGTTATTGTGGAAACATCACTCCTTTAGATGAGGATAATTTAGAAGTAGATAAGACAGGTTATGGTGTAATATCTGAAATTGCTGAGGATATTATAACCAGTTCATCGCTTATTGGGTCCAATGGAGTAGATTTCGTAATTAATAATAATGAATTATACGTTGTAGAAGTAAATCCACGTATACAGGGGACTTTGGAATGTGCAGAGCTGGTTTTGAATATCAATATGGTTGAAGCACATATGGAAGCTAGCCAGGGTAATCTGATGGATGTTCCATCTCCTGATGGTTATGCAGTGAAGATGATCATTCATGCAAGGAACCGTTCCAGGGTTGGTCAGCTAAATTTTGAGGATGTATTTGATTTACCTGCTTTTAATGTTATCATTGAAGAAGCAGAACCAGTAGTAACAGTCATTAAATCAGGAAAAGTATTAGATGATGTTCTATTTTCTGCTCATGAGACTGTAGGAAAGGTTTATAATAATTTGAACGCAGTTTGAATATCCAAGTTTTGAAATGAATATTTTTTTTAATTTTGTTTATATTCAGTGATTTGAAAATATCAAATTATCTGTAACATCCTTAAAATAAAGAAGATGGTTCCTATTACTATGGCTACTGTGCTTAGAATCATAGCGCCTGCTAGATAGAGATATAGTTTAGCCCTCTTATCCGGGTCTTTCATTATGTCTTCCAGGTCAAATTCTCTGATATCCAATGGTTCACCTCATTTATAATGATTAAAAATTATCTCACCAAAAAGATATACTGGGTGGTGGTAGGTAATTCTCTTCTAATAATCCTCAGATCTGGTCTGTAGATATACATTTCATTCCCACAATCTTCCAGTCCCAGAACACTACATAATATTTTTAACTCTAATTCACCGTTAACCCGGGTTCCGGAGGTTTGTGATTCAATTTCCAAGTAGATGGGTAATTTCAGACGATTATGTTCTTTTACTGGAATTATTTGAGATAAAATCTGAAGTTCGTTTCTTTTAAAACGGTGTCGAGTTCCGTCTGCCCCTATAACATGAGGCTTATCCTCAACTAGAAGTTCACTCAGATTCTTCCTTTGTCGAGGTAGGTGTCGGTTGAGATTGAAGATCTGTTTCTTCAACAAACGATCTGATCTATCAGAATTATGAGTCATTTGTTAAATTTATTTAGTGGTATGATTATATTAATCTTGATGATATGGTAATTCTTATGTTATTGGGTGGTATTAATGGACATAGATATCGAGCAGTGTAGAGAAAATGATAAGATTAAGGATATAATAAGTAAAAGCAGTCTTTCCATTAAACATATCAAATTGTTATTACGTGTTTCAGATGTTATATACATCAATGCCATTAATTATAATGTTATGGTTAAAGATGATAAAATCACCATACTCTTGTTGTCCTCCAAACCAGAAAACAAGATGGGCTCCTTCAACATCACTTCACTGGCTATTATACTAAATCGAATCATGGATATTGATAAAGAATATGATGAACTAAAAACATCTTGCCAAATAGAGGAAAACATTTTAAAAATAGAGATTGAAATTTTATGAAGATTCATCTTTATTTTTTTATATCATTTTAAAAGCTCGATTTATAAATATGAATTAAAAAATTTATAGGAAAACAGATGAAGTCCACGGATTATGATAAAGAATTGGATAAGATAACTGATTTTGATTTGGAAATAATTTCAATAGCTGATTGTCGGAGAGCTATGTCTGAACTTAACGAACGTCAGGATATATTGAATAAATTAATATCTTCGGTTAAAAAGGATATAAAATCTGTTGAAAGTGGATATTTAAAAAAAAGAGCTTTAATTCGTGAAAAATACAATTCTAAAGGATCATCTGGTTTATTGAATAGTCTGAAAGGTCCTTTCGCTGCTACCAGAGTAAAAGAGATGAAGAAACTTGAAAGTGAAAGAATTAAAAGTTTAGAATCTTACTATGAAATAAAATATGTTTCTGAAGATCTTCTGGTGCAGATTGAGGATATGCAGGATTCAGTAAAAACAATGATGAGAGAAATGCTAGGGAACTTTTAGTAAATAAAAAAAATAAAATTTGAGGAACTTAAATATCAATGAGTAAGTTCCACAGGCAGTAATATCAATACGCCTAATAAATCATTTTCTTCTATTTTACAGTCCATTGCAGCGGCGAATAAAGCTGTATCTGCACTTCTATCCATACTAATAGGTAATGATGTTTCTTCACCTACGGCCAGAGCATGACCGTATTTATTTGAGCCGTAAGCACTTAGAAAACATATATCATTGGCTTTTATCTTGATATGTTTAATGCGGATAGATTTAATTTGACCAGCTTTATATTTCTTATCTTCATCGGCAATTATAGCTCTAAGATCACCGGAAATGGTTCCAATATTGAAGTCCAGAGCCCGGTGTGAGTGTTCAGCTAGTTCCTTTTTCACCTGATCCAATCTGGGAATAATTCTAACCATGGGCTTCCTCCGATTGCATAGTTTTCTTAATCATCTTAAGTCTGACGAAATTCTCCCTGTCCATTTCTTCCAGGCGCATCTCTATATATTTGACAGTATTTTGAAGTCTGGGTATGATAATATGTTCTAGGGCATTAACTCTTCTTTTGGTGGATTCTATTTCTACTGCGAGTAGTGTAATGGTTTTCTCTATCTCTCCCAATTCGATGATCAGGGCTATTGATTCCTCAAATTTCTTGGATGCTTCATCCAATTTAACGGAGGTATCCATGAATCCGTAACCCCTTTCTATTATGCTTCTTTTCTTGACATCGTAATCCATTACCGGTACCACTACACCCATAACACTACGGCTGTCCACATCTATATCTATAGATTCTTTAACTGACAGGGCTGCCTTTTTAACTGCCAGATCGCCCATGGCTATTTGGGCTGCTGTGAGGTCTTGATAGGCTTCTTTAAGGTTGTCAGACACCTTGTCCCGGCTGCCTTTAACCCGATCTAGGATATTGAAGAATTCCATGATAAGGGCGTTCCTCTTCTCCTTAAGGAGGCTATGGCCCTTAACGGCCAGTTTTTCCCTTTGTTTCAGTTTTAGAAGTTCCATCCGGGTAGGATTGATGCCTTCTATCATTTCTTGTGCCATTATAATCTCCCCTTTAAAAAAAGGTTAAATAAGGGTTTTATTCCTTATGATCAGGGTGGTATTTAGGTATGTGCTCAGCTCGTACCCTTTTAAGCTCTGCTTCCGGTAGGAGGCTCATTAATTCCCAACCTAGGTCCAGGGTCTCCTGGATAGTCCTGTCTTCATCTCTACTTTGGGTTATGAATTTGGCCTCGAAGTCGTCGGCAAAGGTTAGGAATTTGCGGTCACGTTCGGTTAGTGCTTCTTCACCAACTACAGCCATCAGGTCTCTCAGATCACGACCTTCAGCATAGGCTGAGTAAAGCTGGTCTGAAACACCACTGTGGTCTTCCCTAGTTCTTTCCGGCCCTATACCTCCACTCATCAGTCGGGATAGTGATGGTAGTACATCCACTGGTGGGTAGATACCTTTACGATGCAGGTCCCTGGAGAGCACTATTTGCCCTTCAGTAATATAACCGGTTAAATCAGGTATAGGGTGGGTTATGTCATCCTGGGGCATAACCAGGATAGGCATCTGGGTGATTGACCCTTCCTTGCCCACAATCCTTCCGGCTCTTTCATATATACCGGCTAGGTCAGTGTACATGTAACC
>JAJFTX010000186.1 GCA_021372715.1 Methanobacterium sp.
CCAGAAATATTGAAAGTTGTTTTATTTTCAAATTATTTCCCCCTGATATTAATTATTCAATCATCAAAACTTCTTTTATCTATAACTCGCACTGCTTTTCCTTCACTTCTGGGAAGAGTTTTAGGTTCCACCAGTGTTACATTAACCCGAATACCGATTTCATTATGTATATGATTTTCAATTTTCTTCTTGATATTAACCAGTTCCTTCACTTCATCAGAAAATAATCCTGGTGAAGCTTCCACCTGCACTTCCAGTTCATCAAGGTGTTGTGGACGGGTTATAATTATCTGGTAGTGTGGCTCCAGTCCATCTATCTTAAGAAGTGCTTTTTCTATCTGTGAAGGGAAAACTGCCACTCCTTTAACCTTAAGCATATCATCGGTTCTGCCTGTGATACGGTCCATTTTGACAAAAGTCCTACCACAGGAGCATTTATTCCGTCTAAGGGCTGTAATGTCCTTGGTACGGAAACGTATAATGGGCATACCTTCCCTGGTAAGGTTGGTTAAAACCAATTCACCTTTTTCACCATCAGGCAAGTTTTTGAGAGTTTCTGAATCAATTACCTCTGCATAAAAATGATCTTCCATGACATGCAGTCCATCCTGCGCCTCGCACTCCAAGGCAACTCCGGGGCCCATTATTTCAGTCAATCCATATATGTTGTATGCGGGGACTTTGAACCTTTTCTCTATTTCTTTTCTCATCCCACTGGTCCACATTTCTGCGCCGAAGCCAATGGACTTCAGTTTAAGATTATCTGGATCAATACCTTCTTCTTCAGCTACTTCTGCTAGATAAAGCCCATAAGAAGGGGTGAAAATAAGTACATTAGTTCCGAAATCTTCCATAATCTCTATCTGTCTTTTAGTTTGACCGGTGGAGATGGGAATCACTGTGGCTCCAATGTTTTGGGCTCCGTAATGCACACCGAAACCTCCGGTAAAAAGACCGTAACCATGGGTATTTTGAATGATATCATCTTCGGTTAAACCGAACATGGTTAATCCTCTGGCCATAACTTCCGACCAGGTTTCTAAATCTTTTCGGGTATATCCGGAGACTGTGGGTTTACCTGTTGTTCCGGAGGAAGTATGTAACTCCACTATTTTTTTTGATGGAACCGCAAACATTCCAAAGGGATAAGCATCTCTTAGATCATCTTTGGTGGTTAGAGGAAGTTTTTCAATATCTTTTAAATTTTTTATGTCCTGGGGTTTGATACCTGCCTCATCAAACTTTTTTTTGTAGTAAGGCACATTATCATAGGCTCTTTTTACCACTTCTTGCAGTCTCTCTAACTGTAATTGTTCTCTCTCTGCAGGTGGCATACATTCTGCTTCTTCATTCCATATCATTTACCTATCTCCCAAATTAATTCTGAATCAAAAGAATTAAAACTGAGCTAAAATATGATTAAAACTTAGTTAATGTATCACATGGAAACTATTGATCACCAGGTCCATCTCATTTTTATAATCAAGAAGAGAGTTATTGAATATAAATATCACGAAATATGCAGTGTTATTTTTTGAAATAGCAATTCCCCTAGTGTTGTAAATAGTATTATTAACTTTATAAGTAGCTTCAATATTGTATCCACTGATATTATCCATGGTTATATTATTTTCATAAGTAATGCTACCTGATTGTAAAATATTCTGCCTCCACACAAGCACCCGTTCTGCAAAGGTGGTGTTCTTTAGATTCTCATTCATCACTGAAAAACTATTGTTCTCATCTTTGGAAACAGTGACAATCACTGGATTTTTAGTGCCATTGGTAACTTTCCAACCTTCAGGATAATCAAAAGAAACAATTCCATTATCAAAATGATTTTCTGATACAACAGGGGTTGTATTGGTAGTGTTGTTGGTTTTATTGGTTGTTGGGGGGGATTGATTAGCTGCGAACACACCTACGGCCACAACAAGGACTATTATGGCCAGAACTAAAATAAGTTTTCTATTTAGTTTTATATCCTTAATAATGGGAATATTCTTTAATTTTTGGAAATATAACTTCAATGAATTTGTTTGGGTTGGTTTTCCTAATTTAGGGGGAGTTTCTTTTCTTAAAGAATCGTCACTTTTATTCCTTGTTTTATCCCTACTTTTTACATTGGTTTTTTCCTTTGTTTTATCCTTGATACTGATGGCTTTATCTTTTATATCATCCAGATTAATTGATTTTGATCTACGGGAATCGGATTTTCCTAGTTTAGGAGGGCCATCTTTTCTCAAGGTACACACCAACAAATTCTTATAATCATATTCTGATGATCTAATATTTTAATTAATCTATTTTAATCTGTTCCTATATAAGTGGAATGAGTTGCCATTAAAAATAGTAAGAGATAAAATAAATATTTTTAATAAAGTCTTACTTGTTATCATACGCTATTTATATTAATTAATCATCAATATAGTGATAATATTATTTTAGATGGGAGAGTAGTGATTATATGGATATATTGATATTAACCTTTGTTGTTTTAGTATTCTTAATGATAAACGGATACGTAGGATATGTGGCTTGGCGCAGAACGAAGAATGCAGATGATTATTTGGTAGCGGGAAGGGATACCCACCCATTTATCATGGCTTTAAGTTATGGGGCCACTTTTATCAGCACAGCGGCCATTGTAGGTTTTGGAGGTGTCGCTGCTAACTATGGTATGGGAATCCTGTGGTTGGTCTTTCTGAACATAATTGTAGGAATATTCATTGCTTTTATACTTTTTGGAAAACGTACACGAAAAATGGGACATAATTTAGGTGCTTTAACCTTTCCTGAATTTTTATCTCGACGTTTTAACAGCAGATTTATACAATACTTCTCAGGTGCCATTATTTTCATTGGAATGCCCCTGTATGCTTCGGTGGTACTGATCGGAATGGCAAGATTTGTGGAAACAAGCTTACAAATAAATTACAATATAGCTCTAATAGTTATGGCAGCTATAGTCGCTTTATATGTTATATTTGGGGGAATAAGGGGAGTTATGTACACCGATGCCCTACAGGGAAGTATCATGTTCTTTGGAATGATATTTTTACTCATCACCATATACTGGATTCTGGGCGGGGTAACCGATGCAAACCTGGCTCTAACCAATTTAGTGAATGTCGTCCCAGCTAAAGCCACAGCAGCAGCCACGGCAACAGGATTCACCGGATGGACGTCCATGCCTTCATTGGGAAGTCCGTTCTGGTGGACTCTGGTTTCCAGCCTAATCTTAGGGGTGGGAATTGGTGTTTTATCCCAGCCACAATTGGTAGTTAGGTTTATGACTGTCAGATCAAACAAGGAACTGAATCGAGGAGTTTTAATCGGGGGTCTGTTCATATTCGCAATAACATTCGGGGCTTATGTTGTTGGTTCTCTTTCTAATGTTTATTTCTTCCAAACAACCGGTCAGACAGCATTTCAAGCTGCAGGTGGTAACTTGGATAAAGTTATACCGGCATTTATTACAGCGGCCATGCCTTTATGGTTCACCTACCTATTTATGATCGCCCTCTTATCAGCAGCCATGTCCACCCTTTCAGCACAATTCCATGTACAGGGAACAGCCATAGGAAGGGATGTTTATGAGACGATAGTAAAAAAAACAGGAGGATCATCAGTAAGAGTTGCCAGAATAGGGATTGTAGCAGCAGTTATCATCGCGGTTATTCTGGGATTCATTTTACCAGCCAGTATCGTGGCTGTGGGAACATCCATGTGGTTTGGTATAACTGCTGCAGCATTTTTATCAATCTATGTAGCAGCACTCTACTGGAAACGCGCCACCAGGGAAGGAGCGATTGCTGGGGTAGTAGCAGGTTCATTAGTCAGCTTATTATGGCTGGTTTTCGGATTTAAAAAATCAGCAGAAGCATTAGGAATATCCAAGGCACTTATGGGTCAATCTACAATTATAACCAGTGTACCCTGGCCTACGGTGGATCCTATGATTATAGCACTGCCCGTAGCAGTTATAGCAACTATAGTAGTCTCTTATCTTACTAAGCCTCCTGAAAAGGAATTTCTAGATAAATGTTTTGAAGGAGTTGATGAGGCCAAAGGAAAATAGTCCTGTTAATATCATTATGAGACTCAAAAAGTACCCTTACAAGAAAAATATTGCTAATAACTGGGAGTTAATTTTTCAGAATCCATGTAATATCACTATTGAAAGTTTCCAAACAGGAACAGTTAAATTGAACCGTCAGGGAACCATAAATCCAGATCATCCTCTGGGAAAAGATGTTCAAGAAGAGGAATTAGAAGTTCCCATACTATCACATTGGATTCACCATGAATCAAAAGGTGATTTCCTTTTAGATACCGGGTTGGACGCTTCATATATTCGTGATAAGTTAGGTGGATTAGAAGGATCAGGCATAGATGAATTTCAACTAAAAGAAAACGAAAACATAGCATATCACATCCAAAAAAAGAATATTCATTTAAATATGATATTTTTAAGCCATCTACATTCAGATCACGCTGCAGGTGTACGGGAACTTCCCAAAGACATTCCTTATGTCATTGCTAAAGGCGAATACGCTCAATATCAGCCAGAAATCCCTGATTTCCTGGAAGGACTGGAAGAATTATATGAAATTGATTTTTCTCATGCTCAACATATACACCCCTTAGGCCCCAGCGCAGATTTATTAGGTGATAGTTCTCTCTGGGCCATCCACACTCCAGGACACACTCCGAATCATATTTCTTTTCTAATAAATACCCTGGATGGGCCTATTTTACAAACCATGGACGCTGCCTTTATTTATGAAAATCTTAAACTGGGGGTTGCGCCCAGTGATTACACCTGGGATGTGGATAAAGCTCAGAAGACCCTGGAGAGAATAATAGATTTTTTAAATAAATATCCCCAAGTTAGGGTGGGTACGGGTCATGAGGCTTTTAAATAGGTTTTAGAGCTTTTTCTATTCGATATTTTGCAAAAATAGAAATTTTTTTTATCTACAAAATAATATATAGATAGTTATTGACATGATATTTTGGTGTTAAAGATGGATGCTATTACTCTTGGTTTGATATGTGGTTTAATTTTTGGTCTTTTCTCCAGTTTGATTATGATTCCTATGAAATTTGATTCTAAACGGGAAAAGTGGGAGGCCCTTTCCAGTTCATTTATGGATCGTTTTATGATTGGATTAATTGTTCCTAATGTTACATTCGGTTTAGATCCCTTGATCAGTGGTTTAATATTAGGTGTTGGGTTAAGTCTTCCATCAGCAATTATTACAAGGGCTTACGCCCCTATAATGGTCATCGGTGCTGTAGGAGGTTTAATTATTGGTTTCGTCACCAAATCATTTGTTGGTTAATTCCGTGAGGGTAAAAAATGGATAATGAAAATTTAATAAGTAACTGTGGGCTTTACTGTGGTAGTTGCTTCCAATACATTGGTTCCGTTGCTGATATGGCCAGGGATCTTAGGAAAGAATTAAGAAAAAACAAGTTTGACAAAGTAGCAGAAGCAATACCCTTTAAAGAATTCGATAATTACCCTGAATGCTATCAATGTTTGGGTGCTATGGTTAAGTTAAGATGTAAAGGATGCAGGGGCGGTTTTAGATCAAAATTTTGCAAAATAGCCAATTGCGCTCAGAAGAAGGAATACGAAGGATGCTGGGAATGTGATGAATTTGAAACATGCAAAGAGTTTGAATTCCTTAAACCCATCCACAAAGAAGCAAACATAAAAAATTTAAGAAAAATAAAAAAACAAGGAGTTAAAGGGTTCCTAAATGGGAAAAAACATTGGTGAAAACATAAAATTCAAGTCAATTTTAATTAATTTTGTATTCTGTTCCCAGAATGCCTCGTGCGGACACCTCCGTTCGCAGTGTAGGGTGGGCGCTGGTCATGAAATATTAATATAAAATATCTATTTGATCTAATTGTAATTTAAATAAGTATAAATTCGTTGATTATGCATATGATAAAATATCTATTTTTTTGGTGATATCTTGCTTAGATATTATTTTGTTTTTTTAACAGCGTCTCTTTCTGCTGATGCTTGTTCCAGACCCTTTTTCCAAGCTATCAATCCATTAAATACTTCTTGAACATCAACTTCTCTACCATCAATAGTGGGGTTTTTATATTCTATTGCACCCTCTGCTGAGAAATCATCTTCTGATATTAAAATTCCGAAGTCCCGTTCTATCTCTGGTTCAATAACATCATCTAAAGGATTGTCAAGCCTTTCCTTGACATCTACTCTCAAACCCTCTAGAATATCTTCTGTTTCTGTGGGTAATTCAGTGAATCCTATAACGATAATTTCCCGTTCATCAAATGCATTTATCAAGCTATACATCTTATTTTTTGTACCAAATCCTACATTGTGATACCAAGCTTTACGGAAATCCTCGTATGTTTTCCCTTCTTTTAAGCGCCTTTTTACAATTGCTACTGACATCATATTATCACCCCTTATATATAATTTAATAACATTTGTATAATAATTTTGTAATATTTTTGATAGTTCAATTCTATTCTCAAATGGCTTGTGCGGACACCGTTGACTGCAGTGTATGGTGGGTCCGGTCGTGAATTAATGAAATAAGTATAAATTCATAAGTTTTAATATTTTGAAAAGATAAAATAAGGTTTAAATATTAATTATTTTTATAAAGTAGATTTAGTTTATTCCGGTGGACATAATGGTTAATTGGTTATATAGAAATTGGGCAAAATTAAGTGTTTTACTTGCTATCGTGGTTGCAATAATTATTTTTGTTTTAATTAAACCTGAAAATATTGTTATATTTTTGATTTGGATACAGATTCCTATTTATTTATTACATCAGTTTGAAGAACATGCTGGGGATGGGTTTAAAAACTATATTAACAGAAAGGTTTTTCTGGTTGAAGAAGGGGATTTCCCTCTAAATGATAAAAACATTTTTTGGATTAATATTCCTATTATTTGGATATTAATGCCTATTTTCGCTAGTTTATCATCTTTAAACGTGATGTTTGGTCTTTGGATTCCTTATTTTGCTGTTTTTAATAGTTTAAGTCATGTAATTTTTTCTATCAGAAGTCGGGAGTATAATCCCGGGCTCATTGTTAGTATAGTGTTGGGAATTCCTGTGGGGATTTATGCTTTAATTATATTCTATTCCTATATTGCTGTACCTACGATAATCTCTATTTTATCAATAGTTTTTGCATTAATGCTACATTTAATCATATTTGGTTATATAAAAATGAAGTATAATAAAAAAAATTAATAGGATTTTATAATTATTGTATCTAGGATGAGTTTTACAAACACATTTACCTGCAGTTAGGATTGTGCGCTGGTCACGAACTCTAAAATCGACAGAAAAAAGACAAGGATTTTAAGGTTTTATTTAAATATAAACACCAAACTTTAATACCATTTATATGAGGGGTGATTTGAATGGTGAAAGATAAATTAAACGATTTAGATGAATTAACCAGGGAAAACATAGCCCTTGCCCTGTGGATGAAGGAATTTAAATCTAAAGATATACCAAAAGATGTGAAAAAACGTTTATTAAGTGATAAAAACAGTTCAGAAGCATTTGGAGAGAGAATGCGATATCGTATTCAGGATCTTTTAGATAATCCGGATTCTTATACCACTAGCTACAGAAAAAGATATAAGAAACTTCTGAAGCATTGTAACTCACTTACATCAATCCAGGCTTATGCAATGAATCATCTATTGGGAATGGACAGCAGCCGTGGTTATCAGAATGTGCCTGACCAATCTAATATCCAGTTTCCACGTGATTTTGCTCCTCAATTGGGATATCAAGTAGGATGGCATTTCATAGTGGGCAACTGCAAAGACACTAGGAGACAGGAATATGGAATTCTGGTTTCATTCTACCGTTACTCGTTACTGCCTCCTGAGATAGCTCATGGGTTTGGTTTGTCTGACTGGGATAATCAGATATTTGAGATGCAGTTAGCTGTGGCCCATGCTGGGGAGCAACATCTTCAGACCAGGCCATTCGCCATTGCCGGGACTACAGGTCTTTTAAAATTCAAAAACCAACCATTCCATTATGAAGCTGGGAAAAATAGTATAATATCTGAAAGTGAAGATGAACTTTTCCCACTTAGGGTAAGAGCATGGGGTGTTAACCAGGGTGGTGAAGAAGATGTGGAGATAGAAGTTGACCTGGGATTATCATCCAATAAGAACTTCCTTCTCCAGGGTAATAAGGGATGTCTACCCTGTTGTTGTGGAATTGGAACCCTTTATTATTCTGCAACTAACCTATCTCTGGAATCTGGCAGTCTCTTGAAGTTGGATGATGAGGAGATCATCCTTAATCAGGGTAAGTTCTGGTTCGACCACCAGTGGGGTAACGCCCTGGAACCATTGGGAAATAGCAGGTGTAAAGTAGTCCGAGCAGCTAGTACCCTCACAAAAACTTCTCTTTCTAGAGGTTGGGACTGGTTCATGGCCCAATTTGAAGGTGAAAGGGAGATGACTATGTATGCACCCCATACTGATAAAAATTTGGATTTCTACTGGCAAACAGGAGAGGAACCACCCGGAACCATGGAAGTAGGAGTAAAGGGACAATATATCGGCCCAGAAAAGAATGTATCAGATATGAAGGGTACACTTATCATCGATAAATGGGTTAAAAGTATGAAATCATCCAATCCTCAACATTACTTCATCACAAATACCTGGTACCCGGACCGCTGGGAATTCAAGTTCCAAGATATGATACCGAAAGATATTCGCCATTTCATCATGACCCCTATCGTAGAGGGAGGGCAGACAGGTTACAACGCCAGCGGAGCCCAGTATTCTGAAGGAGGGGTATATATTCGAGATCCAGAAGGAAGATATCTGGGCAAGGGGTTCGCGGAATCTGTTTACTATGCAGATGCATATCCCAATATGCTTAACCTGGCCGGTATTCCAAACAACCCTGAAATGCGAAAACTCCTGAAAACACCTGAACCATCCTTGTTATTGAAGATTAAGGGCTTCTTATACATGGCCTGGCCCCCACACCAGAAGAAGATTAAAAAAATCCTAGAGAAATGTTTAAAACAAGGTTTGCCAACTGATTTTATTGGATAAAGATATATATGATTTAAATACCTTTTTTTTATTTATTAATTTTTTAATTTAGAATTATCTATACTAGAATAGGTTTTGCGGACACCCTTTACCTGTAGTGTGTGTTGGGCTTAGTTTAAAATATTTTGAAATTGTTTTAAGGCTAAATTTTATGTATTTAATATCATAATAGAATAATAAAAAAAGGTTACTATGACTTTTATATGAATTTAAAGAAATATTTTCATATATTACTGATTTCATGACCTTTAGATAGTATCTTAAAAGGTATTTCCCGATATAAACCTTTTAAATCTTCACATAATGCTTCTAAGGATTCAGGTTCTGATGAAAAAAGAAGAATTCCACCACCCCCTCCAGCGCCTAGGGGAAATGCTGTACATTTATAATTTTGGGCTCGTTCCAGTATATCCTTGGAATTTTCCATGTAACCTTCACATAGTTTAGTACGTATTCTACGATATTCATCAATTGATTCCAGAACTCGTTTCCAATTTTTCAGCCGTAAACCTTCACGGAACTGGTAAGCTACATTAATCTTTTTAGAATGTAATCTATAGCCCGCTTCGGTCATAAGGGCGTTTCTCCAGGTTAAATTGACTTCTGAACTCAGGCGAGGATGTCCTGAATGGAATATGGCTGTTCTGTTCTCTAATAGTTCGTAATCTTCTGGGGGTAATAGCTCAAATCTCATTGATTCTCCATAACCGGTACTGGAATGTCCGGGTTTTCCCCAAGGAAACCAAACATAATCAGTAACCCCTCCAAAAATAACATTGGATTGTTCCTGGGTGCCGGTTATACTCACTCCAAAACTCTGTTCAATACGAGAAGCTAAAGAAATTAGCTGAATCTTACTGAATGGCCGACCAGCCAATTCATTTGCAAGTATACAGACACCAATGGTTGCTGTTGATGATCCACCAAGGCCTGAGGATTGTATGCCCTCTTTGAGATTTTTTAAAACAAACATTACTCCCTTAATATTAAATATTTCCATTATTTTGAGTAACCAGTTCCCACTAACTGGTATTACATCACCAGGAGTAGCAATTACTTCAGTTTTATATTCAACAGATTTCACACCTATTAGATCCGGATCAAATGGGTGAGCCTCAATTTTAGTACCGGTGTCAATGGTTATACCTACGGTTCTTGGAAGTTTAGCAGTCCATTTACTGGCAGGACTATCATTGGGTGTCCATTTACTGGAAAGATCGTTTTTAAGGGGTAATTTTGTTAGGTCATCATTAATGTCAGGTATTCTCCAAAAGGTCTGTTGAAATTCACTTAAGTCCAAACTGGATCCGGGACCGTCAATTCGGTTATAGGCGATTACTTTTGGTAAATCCTTATCTTTTTCTGCTATCTTTAAGTAATCATGAAGTTGGACTGGCATGAGAAATTTTCCTTTTATTTTTTGATTTAATCCCTTAGTTTATTATCCTATGATCAATTCATCCGAATACCCTCTTCAGGGTTTCTAGAAAGGTATTCTTGTTCAAGCATTACCTCTTCAATATCTTTTAATTGACTGGATGTCCATTTATTGAGGTCATTTTTTAAAATAACTGATCTTGCATTTTTAATCAGCGCTGATTTGCTTTTTTCATCCATTAATAAAGCCATATCCATTGATTCTGCGGTTTGCCTAAGATCATAAGGATTTATACAAATGGCACCGTTTTTTAATTCTTCATAACAACCTGCTCCGGTTGAAAGGACTAGTACACCATTATTTTCATTTATTGCGCTTCCTTCCTTGGCTACGATGTTCATTCCATCTAAAATGGGGTTTACCAATAAAACATCGTATCTCTTCAAAAGGGCTATAACAAGGTCATAATCTCCCTTACAGATGTATTTAATTGGCTCCCAATTAGGGGTGGAATATTTTTCATTTATTTCCTTTACAATATCCCTGATTTTATCAGTATATTCTCTGTAAATCTTTATATCCTGTCTGGAGGGCATTAATGTGGCTACAAATTTAACTTTTTCTCTCCATTCTGGATATTTTTCCAGGAAGATATCATATGCCTGGAATCCACGGATAATATTCTTAGATAGATCAGCTCTATCTGTTCTGTAGATTAATTTACAATTTCCAATAATTTCGTCTACTACTGCCTTTTTATCAATCACTTTAGGGCTTTTAGCATATTTTTGGATTGTTTCCAGGTCTATACTGATGGGATAGGTTCTGATATGACAAACATGACCGTTATATAAGATATCTCCACTGATGTCATCCACTGTGGCTTCTGGTAGAATTAGTTTTATGGTTTGTAAAAAATTGTGCAAATAACGAGGGATATGAAATCCTAAAACATTATTTGTTAATATACTGCTTAAAATCTCTACTTGCATGTAATTAGGTAATTGTTGAAATATTTCTGGTGATGGGAATGGTATATGTACAAATTGACTCATAAGAACATCTGGATGTTGTTCTCTGATCATTTTAGGCGTCAGATAGATGTGGTAATCCTGTAACATTACTAGGGGGATTTTATCTGATTTTTTAATATCTTTACTTATGGCCTCTGCAAAGAGGGAATTCACATGTTGGTATGAATCCCATGCTTGGTGCAGTTCTTCATCTGCGCATGGTGAGTATGGTGTATTCCACATTGAATGATGTATAAACCATAATAATGGGTTGGCGAATTTACCATTAAACTTATTATAGATATCTTCTTCTGTTTTAATGAATTGAACATAATAATCAGGATTTTCTAAGG
>JAJFTX010000212.1 GCA_021372715.1 Methanobacterium sp.
GTCTTCTGTGGGAATGGCCAGTCTTTTCTGACTGATATCCGTGGATGGACCCTTGGGTATGGCCCATGATTTTAAAACTCCACCAACTTCTATCCTGAAATCATAATGCAATCTGCTGGCTTTATGTTTTTGTATTACGATTTTTGGCTTATCTGGTGATGCTCTGGTATTGGTAAATGGTTCAGGTGTATCTTTGAAATTTCTTTTTGATCTATATTTTTTTAAAGCATCTTCTACCATGCTGATATATATGTGATTTATTTTCAAAAAAGTTTACTGATATATATAATTCACAAATAAATAACTGATAAATTAAAAAAAAGAATTTAAACCTGTTTCGATCCTATTTAAGGTTTTTCACAGGTTATCATGAAGATGGTTCTATCACCAATACTCTCCGCACGGTCCGCGATCCTCTCCAGGAAACGGGCTACAAAGAGTAGGTAAATCATGTAGTATATGGCATCTTTCTCCTCGAACATACTATCTGTGATGTCCTTTAGAGCAGTGTCGAATAAATCATCTACCTTATCATCATCACGGTGAAGTCCTCTCGCAATACCCATATCTTGATTGGTGAATGCAGAGATACTCTTACTGATCATGCTTTCTACAATGTCCGCCATATGCTGGATGTCATTCTTAGGTTTTTCTGGAATATCTTCATCCTTAATATGTCTAGAAACTTCTGCTATATTGGCTGCCAGTCCCCCCATCCTTTGAAAATGACTTCCTACCTTAAGTGATGCCTCGATGAATCTTAAATCACTAGCTACTGGTTGTTCAGCAGCTATGATACTCATGGTCATATGTTCCAGATCATAATTCATTTTTTGGATTTTTTCACTGGCTTCAATAACTTCCTTCACCAGATCCTCATCATAATCAAAGAATGTCTTTAAAGCCTTTCTATACGCTTTAAGGGTATCTATGCCCATTTCTTCTACATATTCTCTTAATTGATTCAATCTTTTCCTAAATAATATCCTGGGATATTTTCTCTCCATTTTGATCCCTCATTGTATAAAGCCGTTAATCATAATTTTAATTATTTTTTAATACCCAAATTGTTGTTTTAACCAAATCTACCAGTTATATAATCTTCTGTTCGCTTATCACATGGTTCTATGAATATTCTATCAGTAGGTCCGCTCTCAATAATTTCACCATGTAAGAAGAATGCAGTGTGTTTAGAAACACGAGTGGCTTGCTGCATGTTATGGGTCACGATTATTATGGTATAATCTTTCTTCAGCCTATGTATTAAATCCTCTATTTTAGTAGTGGATATGGGATCCAAAGCCGAACAAGGTTCATCCATTAGTATAACTTCTGGTTCTACAGCAATGGTTCTGGCGATGCATAATCTCTGTTGCTGCCCACCCGAAAGACCCATAGCTGATTTATCAAGTTTTTCTTTGACCTCATCCCATAATGCAGCGGCTTTTAAACTTTCTTCCACCTTCTCATTCAATACATCCTTATCTGTTTCACCATGCACCTTCAAACCATAAGCAACATTGTCAAAAACTGATTTTGGGAAAGGATTCGGTTTCTGAAACACCATCCCCACTCTCTTACGCAGCTCTACCACATCTACTTTAGGATCATAGATATTCTCCCTATCCAGTAAAACAGTACCATCCATACGGAACGTGTCTATCAGATCATTCATCCGGTTAAGGGTGCGTATGAACGTGGATTTTCCACATCCAGAGGGCCCAATAAGGGCAGTTACCATATTCTTTCGTATTTTCAGACTGACATCCTTTAATATGTGTAATTCGTCAAAATAAACGTTTAAATCTTCTACTTCAATTCTATAATCCATTTATTATCGCCCCATCATCTTCTTGGTGTATCTATCCACCAATGTATTGGTAACTACGGTTATTACCAGTATTATTATTACTAGCACGGCTGCTGTCCCGTATGCATTATCTAATGAGATACCCTCAGTTGCTAATATATAAAGGTGTAAAGGAAGAGGTCTTGCTGGATCCATAAAGGATATTGGAATGGCCAATGCCGCCCCCACAGTGTATAGAATAGCTGCTGCCTCAGCTATAGCTCTGCCCATACCTAATATTACTCCAGTTGTTATACCTGGCATTGCCGCCGGTACTACTACCTGATATACGGTTTGCCATTTGGTTGCACCTAGGGCAAGACTACCTTCACTGTATGATTTATTAACCGACTCAATTGAAACTTCAGAAGCTGCTAATATGGTGGGCAGAGCCATTAAAGCCAGAGTAAGACCACCTGATAATACACTCCATCCCATATCTAGGTATATTACAAAGAATGCCAAACCAAATAGTCCAAATATAATGGATGGAATAGAGGATAGGGTTTCTGCACCGAACCTAATGGCTGCCACTAATCTACCTTCACCAGCATATTCCGCCAGATAAACAGCAGCGCCCACACCAAGAGGAGTGGCTACCAATAATGCAATTAATGTAACATATGCTGTGGAAATTATCATGGGGAATATTCCACCGGCTCTACCTGAGTCAATTGGTTCTGCAAATATAAATTCCAGATTAATTACCGGTAAACCTTTTAAGAGTATGTATCCGATTATTATCAGTAATATGAATATGGTTATTAAACCGGATACCCAGAAAATGGACTTCATTATTTTCTGGGATATTTTTGGGGATAATATGCGGTACATCTTCAGATCCTCCGGTTATAATCGTTTATTTCAAGATAAATAGAGTAATTACTATTTAAAATCTGTTTAAAAGATTTTTTCATAGGTATCCTCCCCCTACAGTGACCTTCTTCTTGTAGTGGAAGTAATTTGCAATTACCAGTAAAATTAGTATCATGAATATTAAAACTATTCCTGTTGCAAACAATGCATTATAATGTGTTCCTGTGGCATAACCCATTTCTATGGCTATGTTTGAAGTTAATGCTCTAACCGGGTCCAATATGGAAGTTGGTATTTGCACCACGTTACCGGCCACCATGATTATGGCCAGAGTTTCACCAATTGCCCGACCCATTCCTAATATTATAGATGTGATAACCCCTGGAATGGCCGCAGGAAATATGACATTTTTTATGGTTTGCCAATGAGTAGCACCCAGAGCAAGGGATGCTTCCTTATATTCACTCGGAACGGATTTAATAGCGTCTTCTGAAACACTTACTATTATTGGTAGGATCATAACGGTTAAGATTAGGGATGCAGTTAGCATACTGAATCCTGTTCCTCCAAATTGCACCCTCATGAATGGTACAAGGATTATCAGTCCAAAAAAACCATATACAACCGAAGGAATGCCTGAGAGGGTCTGTAAGGTAGGTCTTAATATCTTTCGCATTTTACCAGGTGCTATTTCTGCCATGAAAATAGCGCAAAATACACCTAAAGGCACCGCCATTAACAATGACAATCCGGTAATGGCTAATGAACCTATAATCATAGGGAAAACTCCGTAAAGACCGTTTGAAGGGCTCCAATCCATGCCGAAAATGAAATTAAAGAATCCAACATTTACAATAGCCGGATATCCCTCCCAAAAAATGAATATAATAATCAGAGCAATGACTATTACAGATGAAATGGCTGTTAAAAACAGCCCCTTTTCAATTAGAAATTCATCGGTTTCTCTTGACATAAATTAGCCTCTGAATAGATTAAATGAATAGATTAATGACATTTTTCTTGAAATTTTTCTCTTTAGTAAATTTCTCTAATTAGTCATAATACTATTTTATATTAGTTAAGCTGGTACTACTTTTTCAGATTTTACTATGGACTGACCTTCCGGGCTTAAACAGAAATTCAGGAAGTCTTCAACCACGCCATGTGGGTTTCCTTTTGTTAAAAAAAGGAAAGGGTTTTGTATGGGATAAGATCCATTGGAAATGGTTTCTTCTGTAGGGTACACTCCATCAACCTTTATTGCTTTTAAATTTCCTTTAAAACTGATTATGGAAATATACCCTATAGCATTAGGATCTCCATCCACTGCCTGGGCCACTGATTCTGTGGATGTTAAAACTACAGCATCTCCTTTTATTGAGGTTTTTTCCATCACAATTTTTTGGAATACACTCCTAGTACCAGATCCATCTTCTCTGGTTATAACATTTATTTTCCCGTCTTTTCCACCCACATCTTTCCAGTTAGTTATATTTCCATTGTAAATATCTCTGATCTGGGATTTAGTTAAATTATCCACTGAATTTTCTGGATTAACCACCACGACTATACCATCCTTACCTATTAAATATCGGTTCAATCCCTTTGATTCGTTGGAATTAGGTTCCTTAGAACTGGTTCCTATATCAATAATACCTTGGGATACGCTCCTTATACCTAAACCGGATCCTCCACCCTGCACATTGATCTTTACATTAGGATGTTTTTCCATATACACCTGGGCTAATTTCTCTGCTATAGGTTGTACAGACGTTGAACCTGCTATTTCTATTCTTTCGTATTGATTTTCTGTGGTTAGAGTTAAATAAGCGCCGATTATAATGATAATTGCAATTATGGCCAATAAATATTTCGAGCTCATTTTTTATTCACCGTTGAGAATAATATTGGCTACCAATATTTAAATTTACACGGTAAAAGTAAAATCATTATTTAAAACCGGTGATTATCTAAATTTTAAACCCCTATAATCATTTATTTTTTTGATTTTTGTCTTTAATTATTATTTAATTGGATTTATATAGATAACCAGGAATTAATTTAGAATTAACCCCTGGATCATCTTTATTCATTTACCAAAAAATTAATTTTTTTAGTAAATTTTATCATGTTCTATTTTTCGGGTACGGCACCTGCTTCTTTAACTATAGCCTGGCCTTCTGGACTTAAAACCCAGTTGATGAAATCAAGGGTTGCGCCTTTGGCTTGTCCTTTAGTTAAAAACAGGAATGGCCTTTGGATTTTGTAAGTACCATCAGATATGGTTTGCTCTGAAGGTGTTACTCCGTTGATTTTCACTGCCTTTACATCCCCATTAAGGTCTGCCAGTGAGATGTAACCAATTGCATTGGGATCTCCTTTAACTGATTGTTTAACTGCTTCAGTTGAACTCTGTACCACTGCAGTTTTCAGTATGGCTGTTCCATTTTTTCCACCCATAACCAGACTTATGAACGCATCTCGGGTACCAGAACCTTCTTCTCTGGTTATAACATTGATGGTTCCACTAGAACCGCCAACAGCACTCCAATCGGTGATATTTCCACCAAATATTCCCATAGTCTGATTTGTGGTTAAGTCACTTACTGAGTTTGCATTATTTACTACTACCACAATTCCGTCTTTGGCAATCTCATAAGAGGTTATGCCTGCTGATTCATTGTCTTTAAGCTTGGAAGAATAGGTACCTATATCTGCTGTACCGTCCTGTACGCTCTTGAGGCCAACTGCAGAACCTCCTCCCTGTACGGTTATCTTTACATTGGGATGTTTCTGCATGTAGGCTTGAGCCAACTTTTCAGCTACAGGCTGAACTGATGTTGAACCTGCTATTGTTATCCTTTCTTGTTTATTGCCCCCTGCAAAAACCATATAAGCACCGACAATTATAACTAGAAGGATTATTATTCCGATTATATATTTTCTCTCCATTAACTCACCTCATGCTTAGGTTCCTTCCATGACATATAAATGTTACTATTTGTGTTTTATATAACACTTAAAGTGAAATATTTTTGAAATGAAATCACTAACTAAATTAAAAGTACACATTTTATGTATAACAGAGTGCCAAAAGCACACTAAAAAAGTTACGTAAAAAAAATAGTAAAAAAAATTTTGAATTATTCACTTTTTATGAACTATTTTTATGGAAATAGGAACTAATCGAGAATTAAATGATGAACTAAAATCATATACAAAAAATTAATTTAAAAATTATATCTTATGCCTGAAACGTTCCGGTGTGGTGGTTCGAGGTATATTACGGTAAAATTCCCGTGAAGTATCAACGATCTCAACAGATATATCCCCAATTCTCTCAAAAGCCTTAACCACTCTTGATAATGAAAGATAATAGGTTGAACGATCTTTATCCATTATATCATCCTCTGCCATCTGGGCTGCTATATTATTCAATGCTTTTCTCTGTAGAGCATGGATTTTCTCCTCATTATCCATTATTTTATCTTTATACTCCAATTCCTCATTAAGAAATGCTTTCATGGAATATTTCACCATTTTACGAGATGTCTCATACATGGAGGTTAATGTTTCCATCATCTCCTGGTCCACCTTGTAACATCCGCTTAAAACAAAATTAGCTATTTGAGAAGTATGATCAGCTATTCTCTCCAGATCATTGGCAATCTCACTGAAAACCATGGTTTTACTGAACTCTGAGTAGGGATTTATGGATATAACGGTGTCCACAGATGCACGAATCTTCTCCAGCATATTGTTAGTAGTATAATCCATTTTAAGAGCTTCATCAGCCATGTTTTCATCATATTGATTGAACGAATTGAAGGACTTATCAAATTGTTTACAGACCTGTTCAGCCATAGTCTTGATCATCTCATTGATCAGGTAACTGCCTGCATGATCCCGGGAAGTGGGTTCTTCTTGGAACATTTCAGAAAATTCCTCGAACTTCTTCAAATCCAGAATATAAGCTCTCTTAACCACGCCCCTTTTAACCAGTGGTTGAAGTAGTTTAGTAACATATCTTCTGGTTAACCCTAATTTCTCAGCAATTTCATCTTGGGTAGCTGGGTTCTCATAAAGAATAACATCCAGCACCGCTTTCAAGGTACTATCGGCCTTTTTAGTCATAATATCCTCTAAATCTTAAATTTCTTAATAAATACTAATTTAAATCGAAATTAAGATTCATTTCTCTACTTTCTCATCACTCGAATTATTATCTTCATCAACATCTTTCTTATAATACAACTGGATTGATTCCTTACCTATGGCAAAGATCACATAAGCCAAAGCAGCAATAATCACCACAGAAACCAATTCATTCAACTGGTAATAAACAGGAGCATATAACATTACCACAGGATTATTTACATCTGCAAATCCCACTAGAAGCTTTATCACTCCTATAACCACTAATATATAACCATAAATCTTTTTTATGTTTTTAGGCTGTATAATGGGGTATATTCCCATTATTATTAATCCTAAACCCATTAATTTGAAAAGATTATTTCCAGTAGCGTATTCCAATGTGAAGAATATTTGCTCTGGTCTATGATATAAATCAGCTAATAAGTAGATCACTTCTATGGCTAGAATGATGACTAAAGGAAACACATAGAAAATCTCCCGCTCTACCTTCTGGGTTTTAACATTTTCTACCGGTTCTTTGATAAAATGGGATATCAATTGATACAACATGGAACCTAAAACCGCACCTAACACTGTCCCACCTATACCCAGCTGAGAGGTAGTATAAGCCACCAATCCCGCTATTAATCCAGCCATTAGAATATCTAAACTTTTTGCCATCTTATCATCTTTAAATTAAAATAAATACAAATAACCTAAATAATTTTTATCATATGAATTTTTCTTACTATTCTCTTATGATATATTATTTTAGTATAAAAAAATATTTAATCAATTAAATTTGGTTAGGATTTAAGAAATTATGTTTATGTGAACAAATATTATATTCATCTCCCTCTACCTGAACTGAATAACGAGCCAACTCCCTTTTATATCCTGTTTCAGTGTTGATCATATTAACGAATATCTCACCCTCATCTATCACCAGATGATTATAGGAGGGATAAGTTTCACCCCTTAACTTACGGGTGGTAACTGTTCCCGAATTTAAAGTCACCATATTCTCCACCATCTAAACATTAGGAACATGTTTATGGCCGTTTAAAACAAAATCAACACCATTAGCAATGAAAATCCTCAGTAAATCACCCGAATCCAGTAAAATATTCCTTTCACGTCCCGTATGAGGTATGGGCAATAGATGGTGGTGGAAGGTTACTATCTTACAAAGATCATCAGGTATCTTCTCCAGTTCTGCCTGCAGCCATAACATCTGATCGATGCCGATTTGTCCATCGTTTATATCCGGCTCTGAAGAGTCCAAACCAATAATAGCAAACCCACCACTTTTATCAGTGTGTAAGAATCTTCTCTCACCAATAAGCTTTTCAAAATGAACCAAACCCACATTACGGGCATCATGATTACCCGGAATGACATGTACATTAGAAATATCCTTTAATTCTTCAAGAAAAGAAGATGCATCATTATATTCATGGGCATAACCTCGGGTAGTTAGATCTCCAGATATTATGATCAGATCAGGATTTTCACCCTCAATCTGTTTTAAAGCATTATTTTTAAGGTCATGAGAGAATGTTTTCTCACCAAAATGTATATCCGACAACTGTATGATCTTTCTCTCCAATCATAATCCTCCATTGTAATATTATTAATCTAAAACTATTTTGAATTATTAATATGAAAATAATCTTTTTTAAATTCCTAAAAACAATATCAAATAAATCAAAAATTAAGCCTCAGGGGGGATTCGAACCCCCGACCTATGCCTTACCAAGGCATCGCTCTACCGGCTGAGCCACTGAGGCAACAATATGATTCTATCAGAATAATTATATAAATATAGACTATTGCCAACATAGAGTCTTTAAATTCATACTTGAATAAACCATCTATTTAATCTAAAATAGATATAAAGTTATTAAAATGCAGGGGATGGGATTCGAACCCACGTAGGCCTACGCCAGAGGATCTTAAGTCCACCCCCTTTGGCCAGCTCGGGCACCCCTGCATACAACGAACTTGGGTTTACATCCTATATTAAGTTAACGGTAAGAAATAATTAAATTATAAGGTTTCAATCCAGTTTAAAAGGATAAATTGAGGTATTATTTTAGTATAAAACAATATGTTAAGGGAATAATTTTATTTTTAATGATTTAACACCTGAATAATATTTAAATATATCTTAAATATCATAATAATACTTAATTTATTTATAAAAGAAATAAACATCCATATAATAAACATTATATATTGTCTGGTGAATCCCATGGAATATAAAGCAGATAAATGCGGATACTGTGGTGCCTGTGTTGCTGTATGCCCCCATGAACTTTTAAAACAGGTAGAAAATCAAATAATTATCACAGAGGGATGTGATGATTGTGGAAAATGCACCATAGTATGTCCACTAGGCGCCCTTAACTCGGAGGAATGCCCATGAAATATGATATGATAGTGGTAGGGGGGCGCATAGGAGGTTCTGTTTCTTCTTTAATCGCATCCCAAAATGATTTAGATGTTTTGATGATCGAAAAAAGGCAGGAAATTGGAACACCCGTCCAATGTGCTGAGGGAACAACCTATCAAACTTTCGAAACTTTGGATATGAAGCCTTCCAAAAAATATATCTGCTCCGATATTGAAGGTGCAATGGTCCATGCTCCCGATGGAAGAAGCATCGATCTCTTTGAATATGGGCTGATGTTGGAAAACTTCACCAATGAAAAAACAAAAGGATGTATACTGGACCGGAAGATCTTTGATAAACATCTGGCCATCCAATCAGCCAAGGCCGGGACAGAAATCATGGTCAAAACCACCGTCAAAGATCTTATAATAAAAGATGGCAGAATCTGTGGAGTGGTTGCTAAACATCTGGGGAAGACCATGGAAATACACTCCGATATAGTAATAGCCGCGGATGGGGTTGAATCAAACATGACCCGCTTAGCAGGTCTGGACAATCCCAAAAACCCCAAAGATATTTGTTCCTGCGCCCAATATGAACTGGTTGGTTTAGATGTAGATCCTCACTGGCTGCACTTTTACTTCGGACGAGAAATAGCTCCCGGCGGGTATTTATGGATATTCCCCAAGGGAAAAGAAAGCGTGAACCTTGGTTTGGGGATTAGAAGCCCAGAAAATACTGCATATCACTATCTGAAAAAATTCACTGCCAAACTTGACGCTACACCCGTTGAACTTAACATTGGAGGAGTACCCCTATCCGGTCCCATTGATAAAACTTACACTGACGGTTTATTGGTGGTGGGAGATGCAGCAGGACAGGTGGATCCTATCACTGGAGGTGGAATCCATATAACAGCAAGCTGTGCAAAAATTGCCGGTGAAGTTGCTGCTCGAGCCATTAAGATGGAAGACACCTCAGCAAAGACCTTACAGGAATATGATATTCTCTGGAGAAAAGAGTTTGAAGAGGGACTTAAAACATCCCTAAAATATAGGAAAGCCGCTGACAAACTCAGTGATAAGGATATGAATGCTTTAGCAGAGTATTTCGTCACCAATCATTCAGAAAACTTTTCAAAATTAGGAGCTATCAAATTTCTGGGAAAACATCCCCATCTCTTAAAGCTCATTAAAGAGTTTTTGTAAATTCAAATAATCTTTCGACTAATTTTTTTGATAGAAAGAATAATTTAACCGTGAATAAGATAAATATAAATATTGATAACTTCGATTAACTATTAAATCAGTTTAAAACATTACCGTAGTTAAGTTTTATTATAAGAAATTATTAACCTACCGGTAGGGATTGAATTTGAGTGATGATGGTTTCTATCCAGATATAAATGTCTTGGAGAAAAATAGAGATGTTGAAGGCCTTATAAGAGCTCTAAATAACGATGACTATCTTATACGTAAGGAGGCTGCTAGATCTCTTAAAAAAGTAGGAGACTCCAGGGCTATCGTACCTCTTATCCAGTCGCTGCAGTATGAAAAATGGCAATCAAAAAACACGATTTTAGGTACGGTTAGGGAGTTCTCAGCAGAAGCATTAGGAAAATTAGGGGATAGTAGGGCTGTTAAACCATTAATATATTCTATGAACGAAGATGATGATGTTGAAGTTCGCTGGAAATCAGCATGGGCTCTGGGAGAAATTGGTGATTCTCAAGCAACAGATGCACTGATTGAAGCCTTAAAAAGCAGCTCATGGAATGTTAGAGAAAATGCCGCCGGATCACTGGGGAAATTAAGGGCAATAGATGCTGTGGAGCCTTTAATAGCTACTTTAGAAGATAAAGAATGGCGGGTGAGAAAAAACTCAGTAGTTGCCCTGGGAAAAATTGGAGATGAAAAAGCCATAAAGCCACTTTTAAATCTTTTAAGTGACGAAGATAGTGATGTAAGAAGAAAAACCATTGAAGTTCTGGCAAATATGGGTGATAAGGCTTTTAACCCTCTTATGGATCTTTTTTACCAAAAAGATTGGTATATAAGAAGTAAAGCAGCGAAAGTTCTGGGAGAAATTGGTGATAAAAGAGTTGTAGAACCTTTTATTGAAGTTTTATCCAAAAAAAGGAAAGCAGATAGGAATCGTTACGTTAGGGGCAGAGTTGTAGAAGCATTAGGTAAAATTGGTGATTTAAGAGCTATAAATGCACTGACAGATGCCCTGGATGATGATACCATTTTCGTTCGGCAAAAAGCTGAAGAAGCTATTATCAGGATAAGATCTTTAGATTATTCTGGAGAATTTACTCAATTCAGTGATGGATCTATTTCTTTTAATTATCCAGTTGACTGGATAATTAACACCATAGTCACTCATGAAAAATACGAAGGACACAACCCCCATCTGAGCGTGAAACTTACCATATATAAAAAATCAGATTTAGAAGATTTAACCTTTGATGATCTAATAAAAATTTGGGATGAAATCTTTGAATATCAAAATATCATTCCCACCACCCAAAATACATCCCGAATGGGTAAAACCAACGCCTTTTTTATGATGGGTGAAAGTATGGATACCAATAATGTAATAATAATAGTAGGTTATATGCTTTATGAGATATTTTATTACCTACATTTCACCATTAAACCTAATGTAACTGATAGAGAACAGGAAGATATTGATTTAATAATCAACACCTTCCGTATTCATATATAAAATATTGTAATAAATATATTAAAATCAACCACACAACCTCGCAAATTCATATTAGTAAAACTAAATCATCTATTCATTTTTATTAAGGGGAATGATATTTCTGAAATCAACTGTTAATGTAGTAATTATATCCAATTATCAGATAAATGGTTTATTTTTCTCAATAGGAATTTCAAGTATTACCGGGAAGATAGTAAAAATTTCACTACCCCATCAGGATGAAACAAAAGCAATGAAGCAAATTTCTGATGAATATCCTAATTATGAAGTTTCTGAAAAATATGAGGATTTAGTTAAAAAGATAACCCCATTATATGCTGGTGAAGATGAAAAAATTGACCTGAAAATTCTTGACTTAGAGGTTCGTGAATCTAATGAATCACCAATTAAAACTGCATTTATGAGGGATGTTCTAGTAGAAACATCTAAAATATCCCATGGAAAGGTTGGAACCTATAAATCCCTGGCAGAAAAACTAGGAACCCATGCTTACCGTGCGGTGGGCACCGCCCTTAGAAAAAATCCCTTCCCCCTAATCATACCCTGTCACCGGGTAGTTAGATCCGATCTGACCATTGGAAAATACGCTGGTGGGAGTGAAATGAAAAAAGAATTGTTAAAACGGGAAGGAGTTACAATAAAGGGAGATAAGGTTATAATTAAAAATATTTTTTAATTTAAACGCACTAATCTTCTCCTTAAAAAAAAATAAATATTAAAGTCTAGAATATCATCCGTTCGTTTTAATGAAATTCAATTCTGTTAATAAAAAAGGGCAGATATACCATCAATAGTAATAACAAAACAATAGAAAATATTATATACTAAAAGAATCAATCCTAGTTTTGTAAGAGTAATTTCCAAACAAGTATTACTAATCCATTGAATATTAAATTTATTTATTACTTAGCCATTTGACTCCTTGTAGTAGGAATCCAAACCACGCATATTTGGATTCCTACAGAACAATTGATTGTTACAGGGCATCTGAGAATCTTTTTAGCTCAAATGTATTTGAGATGCCCTTTAATCTTTTAATAAAGTAAATAACTTAAGGAGATTTGATGAGTGATTATAATATCAAATATTCAGAAGTTCTCGGGAAATTAAAAACTCTGGAGAGCAATGAAACTGAAGATCTTGTATGGGTTAGCTTCCCTTACAGTGAACAAAATCTAGAGTTCATTAAATTTGCCACCAAAAGAATTTTCAAAAATGATCAGGATTACAGATTGACTTTTGATGCAGATATCATTTTCGTGCAAAGAGGCTAAAGAAATTAAAATTCCCTCTGGTCATCAAAAAGGTCTTTATATCTTCATCTAGATGAATTTACTTCTATCAATACTCTATTTTATATTATATTTCCCCATTATAATCTTCAATCTTCCAGTAATACGATCTAAACCAGATAAAACAATTAAGTAATAATAAAAAATAAATGAAAAGTATTATATATGATAAAAATAGTTTCTTAATTGATGAAGGCAAAATAGATACGAAAATTAGAGCTAAAACTAGTTTCTTGATTTTTAATCTTAGCCATTTCCTCCTTCATCCCAATTAGATACCTAATAGAAAATATATAATGTTTGTATAAGACATCCCCTAAAAGATTTCTAAACCCCATAGGGGATGCATTATACCCATTTTTATGTAAAAACAAGTCTTTTGATATTAATTTAGTGAACTACCTATTTTTTGATTATCCTCAGCATTTCATTACTACCTTTACGAAAATGATAATCAACTCTTTCCATTACAAAATCTGTATCATCACTTAATTCATCCATCAATACTGGTAAAAACTTTGAACGAGAATCACCATGCAATTTACTAACAGGATATATTCTAACCTCATCTGCGGCAACTCTCAACATCTCCTTCAAAGAATCCTGGTGAAACCCATATCCCAAGCGATCCTCATATAGAAACAGCAAATGAGAGGATAAAACCAGATTAAAACTATTATCTTCTAAGGGCAGATTTGGTAAAACTCCCTGAATATATCTTTCACCTTTATATTGAGCGTAACTATCTATAAATTCCTCATAAACTGTTATGCGCTGCTGGACCAGATCTTCTGGATCTGAAAAGAAATCCCAGTCTACTTTATGATCCATTCCTGAATGAACCTCCAGAAGGGTGTGGAAATCATTTATACATTGATCCTTTATTTCCTCCACACTTTTTCCATACAACATATCCACTGCTGTACAATCATAACCATTATTAAGGAGATAAGGTGTGAATGAACTTGCACCCCCAGCACAGTCCAAAATACACATATGATCTAATTCATCTTTTTTTAAAGAAAACATATTCATATACTCCTGATAACTCCGGCCTAAGAACCATATCTTCTTATTATCACTTTTAAACATTTTATTAACCACCTTGAATCCTATCTTAACAGCCTAAATCCTTGAACCTATTAAGTAAACTGAATGATCATTTAATAATGATTCAAAGAGTTATAAATAATATTTGTTAAGTAATATCTATTACAAATCAAATTTGGTTGATAAATAAAAAAAATCGAATTTTGTAATTTTTTGAGTTTTAATGGAAATTGCTATTATCCTTTTTTATCAGTATTACAAATCCATTGAATTTATTCTCATAAGTAATAATAAATTTTAGATAAAAAATATTAAATATTTAAACTCTAATTATTTACCTATAGTAACAATGGAGGTGAAATCAAGCAATATAGTATGAATAAACTTGTATTTTTCTTCTAAAATGTAATACTTACATCTAAATTTCAATATTTCTATAAAAAAAATTATGAGGAGGTGGAGAATATTTCACCAAAGATTAGTAAAAATCATATTTTATTATTAACACTCACCATGGTCCTTACTCTGATATTTTGCGGGGCTGTATCTGCTGCTGACTTAAGTGTCACTGGAGATGTGGATGTGGTACCCACCGGAAAAAACACGGTTTTTGCCAAGGAAACCAATCCAGTAAAAGCCACCATTACCAATAATGGACCGGATACTGCCAACAGTATTCTGGTTGGTCTCTATGCAAGTGATATTTCCATTATAGATCCGGTTGCCACCACCACCATAGATTCTTTAGCTGGTAGCAGTTCAACGAACATCGAAATTATTGACCCAACCATCCGTAGTTTAGCAGGAGGAACGGTAACCTACACCATAAAGGTAGATCCAAATAACACCATTGTTGAAACTGACGAAACCAATAATAACAAAGATAGTACTGTTAAAAATGTTAAATACAATGGTTACAAGGGTAAACAATACTGGGAAAACGGCAGTGACATAACCACCCAGAGATACTATGATATCTACGGTGATGTGGTCTTTTCCAGTGGAGATAGCACATATCACAGTGGCGGATGGAATGATTATACTATAACCTGGTCTGGAACCCAACCAACTATACCCGGCACTGCAAACATCCAAGAAGCATGGCTTTATGTTCCTTATAACTGGGATGAAACAGGATTAGTACCAAATAACCTGACATTAACCTTTAACGGGCAGGTTATAACTTATACCAACTGGTATAGTGATCAGAGTAATTTCGGAACCTATGCTAACTACAAATACGGGCTTTTAACCTATAACGTAACCAGTTTATATATCAAAAACGGAACCAATACCTTATTCATAGATAGGAACGGCACCAGCAGTATAGCCATGTATCCCAGCTCATTAATGGTTATATATCAGGATGCAAGCAGCACTCGCAAACAGATCTTCATCAACGAAGAAACTGATCTACTTGGCGTTTCACAGACCAGTTATGGAACTACCACGGATGAAGCAACCGCTTATGCACCGTTTACGGGTATGAGCATCGACACTACCAAAATTATAAACGGAACCATATACTCATTTGCAGGTAGTGCAGGACCCAACGAAGGAAACTTATTATGGAATGGTTCTGTTATAGCAAGTAACGCATGGCAAGGGACCAGCACCACAGCTTCAGCCTTGATAGCCAATGTAACCAGTTATCTGACTACAAGTAATATTGCTGGTATTCAGGCGACTAATAGTGGTGGAATGGCTGCATATCAGCAGATTCTTGTGGTTGAATATGCGCCGGATCTGGTGATAACTGAAATAAAAGCCAATAAAGGAACCGGAGATTACATGTTCGCCAATGAACCCAACATAATCTCAATAACCGTTTCTAACCAGGGCGGATCAGCGTCCCCAGAATCTAGTCTAACCGTCACTATAAACGGTGCAGATTATCCTGTGACCGTCCCTGCATTATCAATAGGTTCCAGCAGTACAGTAACTGTAACTGACCCAACATCATATACTTTAGGTCCAACCATACAAGTCAACGCCACCTGCGACCCCTCTAACACCATACCAGAAACCAATGAAACCAACAATACCATGACCACGGATCTATCAATCTACAACAACGGATATAAAAGCAAAAGATACACCGGGGGCAGTGACCTGGAAACCCAGCAAACATTTGATGGAAAATACGATTTAATATATTCTTATGGAAACACAGCATATAATGGTGCTAACTGGACTGCTAAAACATACAACTGGACATCAACAAACCTTTCCATACCCGCAGGCGCCACTGTGGTAAGCGCAAGACTTTACCAGGGTTACACCTACAACCAGAAAGTAAGCGACCCTGCCTGGACCATGACATTCAACGGCCAATTAGTCAACACCATCAACACCTATAGTGATATTAAAGGATTCGGTAGCTATAACTTCCCTTACGGACTTTACGTCTATGATGTAACAAGTCTGTTCAACATAGCTGGTAATAGTATAACCATTACCCCTGAAGCAGGAAATAACTATGGAATCTATGGAGCTTACATCATAGTAGTCTACCAAGACCCTAACACCAGTAATAAAAAGATCTGGATAAATGATGGATTCGATATGCTGTGCAGCAGAGAAACTTACTCAGTTAACGATGCAGAAGCCACTGCCTATGCAAATTTCGCAGGTGCAAATACATCTAGTCTGAGTAATGCAGAAGTGATTAACATCCTTGCCTCAGCTGGAGACTCAGGTAAAAGCAAATTCTTCTTCAACGGCAATCAATACACCGGATTCTGGAATGATTACATCGGTAGCCCACAGATAGGCTTCAGCACTTACGACGTAACCAGCACCCTGCAAAACGGATCAAACCAGGCCGGAATGCAGAGTTACGATCCTACACCAGGAAACACCAGCAGCTATGGTGATAACATGTACGTTATGAACAGCATACTCATAACCACTTATAACACAGTCACCAACACTAGAACAGGAAATAGCTATACCAGTATCCAGGAAGCCATAGATGATGTTTTAACCATAAATGGAGATACAATTACAGTACATGATGGCATATACAATGAAAACATAACCGTAAACAAACAATTAACCTTGAATACAGTCGGTTCAGTAACTGTGAACCCAATTAACACTGATTTACCCATCATAACCATTAACTCAGATGGTAATGGTTCGGTAGTTCAGGGATTCACTTTATCCGGTTCAACCAGTTCTTTTGGAGTTAACTTAAATTCTGCAAGTAATGTTAACCTCATATCCAATAGCATATTCGGTAATTTTGTGGGCATTTATCTCCAAAATTCTAATACCAACACAATAGCCGGTAACAATATCCAAAGTAATGGTTGGGTTGGTATTTGCTTAGATAATTCCAGCAACAATACCTTAAATGCTGATAATATCATAACCGGTAATGTGGAAGGAGTTTTCATAGTAAATACATCTAACAGCAACTTAATCACCGGTAATAACATACATAACAACACAGACACCGGAATAACCATACTTAACAATCCGACAGGGAACAACATCACCAGCAATACTGCCATTTCAAATAATGGCATAATAGGAGTGCTTATAAGGAATGCTGATGGAAACACCATCACCAGTAATAATATACAAAATAATGGTTGGGCAGGAATAGCCCTGGACAATTCAGATGGAAATTCCATCAATGGCACCAACAATATATTGGGTAATTTGGAAGGAATAAACTTGACCAATACCTCTACTAGCAACACCATCACCGGAAATAACATCACCGGAAATACAAACATTGGTATAAGTCTTATAAACAGTTCTACAGGGAATTTAATCACCAGCAACACCGCTATTTCCAGTAATGGAATTATAGGAGTATATCTAAGAGATTCCGGTACCAACACATTTTCAGGTAACACCATCCAGAGTAATGGCTGGGTGGGAGTCTGTCTAGATCAAGCAACAGGAAACACCATAAACGGCTCAAACACCATATCAAACAACATGGAAGGACTTTACCTGGTAAACAACTCCAATAACAACCTTATCACCAACAACAACATACAAAACAACACAGACACAGGAATATACATCGAAAACAGCTTAGGAAATCAAATCACCGTTAACACCAACATATCCAGTAATGGAGTATTGGGTATATTATTAAGAGGAGCTAATAGCAACATAATAACTGGTAACACACTAATAAGTAACACTTGGTCAGGAATAGCCTTTGATAACGCCAATAATAACACCATAGGAACAAACATTATCAGTAGCAGTCAAATGGGAATCTACTTAACTAACAACTCTAGCAGCAACACCATCAACAACATCTCCTTACAAAATAATATCTGGGCAGGATTAGTCCTAGACCACGCTATAAACACTACTTGTTACAACAACAACTTCATAAACAACCCATTACAAGTTTTAGCACAAAATGGAAGCAATAACACATTTTATCAGGGAACAAGTGGAAACTACTGGAGCGACTGGAACACTGCAGATCCAAGACCCATAGATGGAAATGAAAATATATTCGACCAGTATCCTAGTACTACACAATTTTAAAGAAATCTTTTCAGATTAAATTTTTTTTTATTTTCTTTTTTTTAGGTTTTGATTAAATTTTCTAGGCCATATTATTATTAATTTTAGTTTTTTCAAGGAAATCGTAATAATACATAGATTTAGTATTACTATTTAGCATGATTTCACCAAAAAAGTAATAATAATTATATGATAAAAAGTATTAAATAATATTATGTTTATATACTCTATTTTAAGGATTGAAAAAATTAGACCAATACTATTTATTAAAAAAGTCATAATTAGAGGTGGATCATTTGAAAAAAAATATAAAG
>JAJFTX010000217.1 GCA_021372715.1 Methanobacterium sp.
CTATTTTTAACAGTCTACAACTAAGTGTAGCCTATCTTTTAATCTTTGTATTCTTCTACCTGAAGATGCTGCCCAACACCATATTCTTTGATATGAAGGACATAAAAAGCGATGCTAAAGATAAATTAAAAACTGTACCCGTAATTTTAGGGAATATAAAGACATTAAAGTTGATGTACCTGCTTAATATAGCTGCTTTCATCCCTCTTTTAATTGGTGTCTGGTTTAAGATCTTTCCCTTATATGCCGTTCTATTGGTTATTTTCCTATTATACAGCTTTTATTATCTTAATATGTCGTTCAAATTACCAGATAAAGAAATTAAACATAGATTTTTTATTTTAGCAGATATTGAATTCATTTTATGGCCATTAATCCTTTTTACAGGGAATTACATATTTTTCTAATTTTATTTTGCTTTATTATTTTTTTTAACACCAGCAAATTTACAATAAAGCTTTAAATCAGATAAAATCCAATTAAAATTTGATATTTATATTTAACTTGTCAAAAATGATTAGTGATACTCATGGAAGATTTGCTATGGTGGTTGATTGCCGGTACCCGCGGAGGGATTAACCGGGCCAGAATAATTAAAGAACTGCACATGCGGCCATACAATGCAAATCAGCTCGCAAAAAATTTAGATCTAGATTATAAAACCATCCGGCATCATATGGATGTGTTGAAAAAGAATAAAATTATCAAATGCTCCGGTGAAGGGCAATACGGGAAAGTTTATATGCTTTCTAACATGATGAAAGAAAATTACGATGAATTTAGAAGGATATGGAATGAAACAGGAGATTAAAAAAGGAATAATATCTTAGAGGAGGTTTTAAATGATCTTATATAGTTATATAGGTTTAGTATTGGCAATTGTTAACATTTGTATGTTGTTGGTTTTATTATCCATATACTGGAAAAATTATAGTAAATGGAAATCCCAATACACTATTGGTCTATTGGTGTTTGGAATATTCCTTCTCCTTCAAAATATTCTTTCCCTATACTACTCCGCACCACCACCAGGACCAACACCTCCAACTCCAGGTCCAGCACCCGGTCCAATTGAAAGTCCCCATTATATTCCCCTATTGTTGATTAACACATCTCAGTTAATCGCTCTAGCAGCACTTCTTAAAATAAGCTGGAAATAACCTTAAAAAGGGTTGATTGGGTTATATATTATTACATTAATATATTAAAGTGATCTAAAAGTTATATTAGGTGTTTTTATGGATCAATTCGAAGAACTTATTAATCAGCTAAATGATTTATCAGAGAATGATAAAGAAGAAGAGATAAAAAAATTGCAAAAAGATTGTGTATGTCCAATCTGCCCAACTTATGATCAATGTGCCAAGGATAAAAGTGAAATTATCTTCTGTATCACAGGCAAAAGCAGCTGCATCGAACAGGAGAAAGGTTGTATGTGCCCTACATGTCCTTTTGCATCTAAATATAAAATTGGTGTTCTCCACAATTTTTACTGCATTAGAGGGAGAGATTTAGAACAAAGAAAATTAGGATAAAACATTATGGGCTATTAATTTAACTAATATCCAATTCAAATCTCTGATATAATGGAAACCCTTTACAGTGTTTTTGTGGTTTTTATAGCAGGAATTATAGAATTATGGTTAGCTGTGCCCCTGGGCCTTGTTTTAAACTTGTCACCCCTAAGTACAGCATTCTTCTCTGCCCTCGGATCAATTACCGCCGCTTTAATTGTCACCTTTTCCGGTACTGAACTTAGGACTAAGTTCCTTAAATGGCGTTATGGATCAGATGAACGATACAAAAAAGGTCGAATTTATCAAATATGGAATAGATATGGTATAATAGGACTAGGACTTCTTTCACCCCTTTTTTTCGGGGCACCTCTGGGCACGGCTCTAGGAATTATCTTGGGATCTGAGAAATATCCATTACTATTGTGGATGATCTTAGGAATAGTTATATGGAGTGCAGGATTAACTACCGCTGTTTTCCTGGGTATAATCACCCTCAATGTACAGCTATGAAATGCTAAGTACTACCTATCACAAATAACCCATTTTTTAGCTTGAATTGATCTAATAAATTCTTTTAAAAAAAAAGACATGATCATATTTTTATATAAAAATTAATACATATTAAACAGATTTTACATATATTTCTTCATTTTTAAGTGATTAAAGGATTTATCGAAACATTTAATAGTATAATAAGCAAATTATTCATTTAATAGAACTTATAATGCTAATGACTCATAAAATTAAAAAATCAATGTGATATTCATTTTAAATAAACCATGACCGGCACAATTAACAAATAGTGCATGAGGGTGTTTTAATTGGAAAAAATAAAAATAGCGATAATTGGTATTGGTAATTGTGCAAGCTCACTGATCCAGGGTATCTATTATTATAAAGATAAAAAGCCTGAAGATGCTATAGGCTTAATGCATTGGGATATTGGAGGATATAAACCATCTGACATAGAAGTGGTAGCTGCTGTAGACATTGACCAGAGAAAAGTAGGATTAGATGTCAGTAGTGCCATATTTGCTAAACCAAACTGTACGGAAATTTTCTGTCCACATATACCTGAGATGGGAGTAAAAGTCACCATGGGAAAAGTTTTAGATGGTGTAGCACCCCATATGGCAGAACATAATGCTGATAAAACCTTCATTATTTCAGATAAAAATGAAAATGAGAAGGAAGAGATAATAAGGATACTTAAGGACAGCGGTGCTGAAATACTTCTGAATTATCTTCCAGTAGGATCAGAGGATGCTAGTAGATTCTATGCAGAATGTGCATTGGAAGCTGGACTAGCTTTCATTAATAATATGCCTGTTTTTATTGTCAGTGATCCACAGTGGGCCGCTAGATTTAAAGAAAAAAACCTACCCCTAGTGGGTGATGATATTAAAGCCCAAATCGGAGCTACAATAACCCATAGAACTCTGGCCAATCTTTTCAGAGAGAGAGGGGTTAAACTGGAGAGAACCTATCAGTTGAACACCGGAGGGAACACTGACTTTTTAAATATGCTAAATAGAAGTAGATTGGACTCCAAAAAAGAATCAAAAACAGAAGCAGTACAATCAGTTCTAGCAGAGCGAATGGATCCTGATAATATACACATCGGTCCCAGTGATTATGTTCCCTGGCAAAAAGATAATAAATTATGTTTCCTGCGTATGGAGGGTAAAACCTTTGGAGATGTACCAATGAACATCGAACTCAGACTAAGCGTGGAAGATTCCCCTAATTCGGCCGGATGTGTTATAGATGCTATAAGGTGTTGTAAATTGGCATTAAAACGTGATATTGGAGGTCAGCTCACCTCAATATCTGCATATACTATGAAACATCCCCCAGAACAGTTTACTGATGATGAAGCACGAGATATGGTGGATGATTTTATAAGTGGCAAAAGAGAACGCTAAAAAAGCCATTTTTCCTTTTATTCTTTTAACTATATGAGTTAATTTTAATCGTTCCATAAAAATAAAAAAAATAATTTTTTTGGTGCTTTAAGTTATATTATTCTCTCGATTGGTTGCCTGGCACTCTAATTGTGGTTCCTGTGAATATCTACCATCTTTAAGATCAGCGGTGACCTTTTTTAGTATTTCCTCTCGAGATAGGCTGTTTTTACTTGTATTTATTTCCTTACAGAAATAATAGGTAAATGCACCATGCCAGCTATTTTCTATATTAGCATCTGCACTGGTCTGCTCTGGTTTACAGGCAGCCCATAAAATATGCTTTTTACCATTTTCTGCCATTGTCCTTAGGTTGCATTTGGATATTTTTCCTTCAATTTTCTGGAAGGCTTCTAGTGACGGAGGTGGCATGTATCTAGGTTGTCTGTCCTGAAGCATATCTATTGCTTTAAGTCCCGATCCACTGTGACAGGTGTCTAAATAGACCTCTAATTTCACATTTTCTGGTAATTGGATGAATAGATCGTGGAGTTCATCATCGACAATGATATGGTCTGGGTCCCATGTATTCCCCTTTACATTTAAATCATGGGGACAAAATGCCTCATCTACTTTATCTGGCTCGTCACCACTGGTATCTGGCATTTGTGTTCCGTGACTGGACATGCTGAAAATTAAACTTTCATATTTACCTGCTTTAGCTCCTTCTACCATTTCTTTAAGGTTTTTTATTATATTTGACTTGGTTGCTTTATTATCTGTGAGTTTCACTATATCTGATGGTGAATAACCCATATATTTCACTAGTAAAGCTTCCATGTCGTTGGCATCATTTATGCATCCCCTCAATGCATTGGAAGGGTAATTTTTGAAGTTGTTAATTCCTACACATAATGCTTTTTTTGCCATATTTTAGCCTCCTTTTTATTCTAAAGCGAATTCACCTGTATCAATCCAATCACTGCATATTAATGTCCACCAATCCTGTGCTAAACCTCTTAGAACATACTCATATGGTAACCAGCCATAACCTGCTTCACCCCATTTAGAACCCCATGAATTTCTAATTAGAAGGGCGCCTTTTGTTTCATTCTTGCAAGTGGGGTTTTGGATTTTTAGATTGTCATCAAATCCCACTGCCATTATAGCATGTCCTCCTTCTACTTTTTCTTTAGAACAGGGAAAAGGTATTTTTCCGTCTTTAACATTCCATAATGAACTATATACTGTAAAACCAAACATGGAGGGCATTCCGGCTGCTAAGTTGGTTTTTATTCTAGATAGAAGATCTTCTTTTGAAGTGTTAGGCGGATCCAGATTAATATATTTTAGAGCCTTATAACTCTGTGAATATGCATAGCAAAATGCTGGTGGTTCTTCATCAAAATTTTCTATTTGGTAGGGATAGTATTCTTCGGGAAGTACTCCAAATAATACCAATGCACTCATTGTTGTCCTTAAAAAAGCTCCAGTATCTCCAGTCTGTTTCATCAAATTCCTGGTGATCTTATACAAAAATAGTCTGGAGGCATCGATATGTTTTCCAAATGCTTTGCGTTCATAATATTCTAACATTCCTACTCCGGCATTTGCTGTACATGAACCGATTTTTCCCTGATCTTCTACTGGAGAACACCATTTTCTAAGATCTACTTTATCTTGAATTTCTTTTTTTGGTTCTTTAACTCCCACAGATTCTAACATTGGTAATATTTTCTTATTTTCTACGGTTAAGTCCCTAAAATCAGGCCTATCAGGTAACCAACCCAATCCTTTCTTCATAGTTTCCATAATATTTTCTCCTCCTTTTTGTTATTAATAACTATAATTTAGTTAGTATTCACTCACTTATAAAGTTAACTGAGAACAACAAACAATGAACTTGAAGCCGATAACCAACCAAAATAAAAAAATCATTAAAATTCAAGTAGAAATAATAAAAAAGATGTCTATTGAAGAATAATAGATTTTTAGTCTAAAAATCTAAATCTAAATTTGTAAATAACTTATCAATAAGTTTAATGTAAAAGTTATTTATTTGTGATAAAAATGAATAACAAATTATATCGGTTTAAAAAAGCAATATGGATAATACCAGCCATATTAACCTTTATATTAGCCCTAATTCCCACTTTAAATTATCAGTGGCCCTTAAGCTGGGATGTGATTTACCATATACAATATGGCATGATTTATGCAAAATATGGTTTGATATTAACGGATCCCCTATTAAATGCTCCATTCGGACAGAATATTGGATATCCTCCGATATTCCACCTATTATTAGCTTCATTGGCCATCATAACAAAAATAGACTTCTTCCAAATCGCCCGGACATTGCAACCTTTCCTGGCTATGTTCATTGTTTTGTCGGTTAGTTATGTAACAAGGAAGTTTTATGGTACCATTGCTGGGGTTTCCGCTGGTTTTTTAATAATATCCACTATTCTTTTAGGCCGGATTATCCTTCCCATCCCTGAAAATCTGGCCTTGATATTTTTGCCTTTATCAGTTTACTTTTATTATCGTTCCTTACAGGATAATCAGCTTAAATATGCTTTGATTTCTGGTATAATTTTCATTATTATTATTTTAACCCATCAAGCAGCTGCTTTTATTTTATTTTTAATAATAACAGCATTTACAGTTGTTGAAGTTATTCTAAATCGGGATATATGTGTATTAAAGAATTATGGCACCTTTATGGTTCTACTGGGGTTATCGATTGTGTTAGGGTTCATAGTTCTTCTTATAGTGCAGCCAGAGATTATTCATTCCATTTTATACAATGGTATTACATCAGCCACAGGATATATAACCTCTATATCATCGAATAGGCCCTTAAATGCCCAGGGATATCTTGATAATTTAGGATATCTGGTTTTAATTTTTTCAGCGATAGGAATGATATCCGCCATCATAAATAAAAGCAAAAAAGATCTGTTAATTCTTACCTGGATATTTATCATGTTTTTATTGAGTGTGGCTTATTGGTTTGGTATAAACGTCATATCCTATAGAATGCTTATTTATATCTTAATTCCCCTGGCTATTATAGGTGGTTTGGGATTGAGTGAGATTTATGAGCGATTGAAAAATTATAAAAATTCAACCTATTATGGATCTATTTTTCTGATATCAATTTTCATATTATCCACATCATGCGGGATTCTTACAGTTACCAATCCGGATATAGCGATTTTTGAAGTGAAAACCCAGTACAGTACTCTAGAAATTGCCCCTCCATCTCCTTCACTCGTTGATCTGGCTGGATGGTTCAATCAAAATGGGGATAAGAGTAAATCCATTCTAACCAACAATCTCTTCACGGGTACCTATCTGGCTACAGTAACTGGTATGCCAGTCCATTATGGTTTTGAGGATTTAAATAAGAATATACCCTTATCATCCTTTAAAGAAGGAAAAATAGGTTACATCGTGCTGGATAAACGGTTGAGCTTAAACAACAATAACCAATCATTAAATCTTATCCTGGTAAAATCTGAATTCTATCCTCTGGTTTATTTCAGCAAAAACATATCACAGAATCTTACTGAGTTAATTCCAAGTTTTTTTAAGGTTGTTTATGAAAATCAGGATTATATAGTTTGTCAAATTATAGAATAAAAGATTTTTATCATTTTTTAATGAAATAGGATATTAAAACCATTTAATTTTTATATTTTAAATCATGTTTAAATGTAAATTAGTGATTGATTAATATCTTTTAAGAATATAGATTGGAAGGAACCATTCCTAATGAGATATAATTCCATATTTTTTCTCTAAACTGGTGATAATATATATGCCAGTTAGGACTATCTATATAGAGAACTTAATTCATATGAGGGTCACTATGAAAAAGATTAAAATCATTGAAACAGCATTTCGTGATGCACACCAATCACTCCTGGCTACCAGAATGCGAACCAGAGACATGTTACCCATTGCCGAAGAAATGGATAAGGTTGGATATTTCTCCCTAGAATCATGGGGAGGTGCAACATTTGACACCTGCATCCGATATCTTAACGAAGACCCCTGGGAAAGACTGAGACAACTAAAAGAGGCTGTTAAAAAAACACCTTTACAGATGCTTCTTCGAGGTCAGAATCTAGTGGGATATAAACATTACCCAGATGATATTGTACGTAAATTTGTGGAGAAATCCTATGAAAATGGGGTTGATGTTTTCCGAATATTCGATGCCTTAAATGACATTCGAAATATGGAAATGGCTATTAAAGTGGCTAAAGAACAGGATACACACGTACAGGCAACTATCAGCTATACCACCAGCCCTTATCATACTCTAGAAAAGTATGTGGAGTTTGCTCAGAAACTAGAAGAATTAAACTGTGATTCTGTAGCAGTGAAGGATATGGCCGGATTAATATCCCCACATGACACATATGAATTGATCAAAACCCTTAAAGAAGAAACTAACCTTATGGTCAACTTACATTGTCATTGTACCAGCGGAATGACCCCTATGAGTTATTATGCAGCTTGTCAAGCTGGTGTAGACCTTTTAGATACTGCTATATCGCCTTTATCTTGGGGAGCATCACAGCCACCTACTGAAAGTATGGTTGCTGCCCTTAAAGATACCCCATACGATACAGGACTGGATTTGAAACTTTTAAAACATATTAAGGAATACTTTGAAGAAATAAGGAAGAAATATAGTAATATTATTGATCCAATTTCTGAAAAAGTGGATACTGATGTTTTAATCTACCAGATCCCTGGAGGTATGCTTTCAAACTTCGTATCACAACTTAAAAATCAGAACGCACTGGATAGATATGAAGATGTACTCAAAGAAGTACCGAAAGTTCGGGAAGACCTGGGATATCCACCATTAGTAACACCTACCAGCCAAATCGTTGGAATCCAGGCTGTGATGAACGTTCTCGGTGGAGAAAGATATAAGAACGTGACCAAGGAAGTTAAGGAGTATATTAAAGGTTTTTATGGTAGACCTCCCGCACCCCTTAATGAAGAAATTGCCCATAAAATAATTGGGGATGAAGAACGCATCACTGTTAGACCTGCTGATCTATTGGAGCCTGAATTGGAGAAATATCAGCAAGAAGGTGAAAATTTGGGCATAATTAAAAAAGAAGAAGATGTATTAACCTATGCTCTTTATCCTACTGTAGCTTTGAAATTCCTTCGTGGTGAAGTGGAAGAAGAACCATTAACCCCACCAGAAGAATTAGTTAGTCAAGAAGAACCTGCTGGTTTACCCACAGAATATTCGGTTGATGTTGATGGAGAAGTATTCGATGTTAAAATAACCCCTGTAGGATATATGGAAATAGAATCCATATCCAATAAGACTCCCAATGGAAATTTAGAAGGTGGTGTTAGCGCCACTATGCAGGGTATGATATTAAAACTTAAAGTGAACAAAGGTGATCAGATAAACGAAGGTGATGTGGTGGCTGTATTAGAGGCTATGAAAATGGAAAACGACGTCCATGCCCCACATTCTGGGACGGTAGAAGATATTTTTATCGATGAAGGTGACACAGTTGACTCTGGTGATGTTTTGATGGTTATAAAATAGTTAGGATTAAGATTATATTCATATCTAACTAATTTTTTTGATAGAACATATGAGTATATTTTTATTTTTTTAGATTTTTTTATACCTCTTTATCAGCTTTATATTCAATATCTGAAACTCCAGCAAGTTTAAATGCTCTTCTACGTCTAATACAAGATTCACATACACCACAGTGTACATTTCCCCCCATATAACAGGAATATGTTAATTCAAGGGGAGCATTTACGTCTACACCTAATTTTACAATATCCATTTTTATCATGTTTATTAGTGGTGCTTCAATTTTTATATCATAGAGAGATCCAACTTCTAAAACATGGTTAAATGAGTTTAAAAACTTTTTTGAGTTATCTGGAAAAGTAGTTGCCTCTTCTAAATCCCAGCCAACTATTATTTTTGCAGCATCTAGAGCTTCAGCATAAGAAGTGGCTATGGATGTAAATACTATATTTCGACCAGGAACCCATACTTTCCGGGCTGTTTCATCAACAATTTCTTTTACATCTAATTCATCAAATTTTAACTCAGGAACTTCTTCATCAGTAGTTAATGCTGATTTTCCAAGATTTTTCAACCAGGGAAGGTCTATAATTGTATGTTTCAGCCCTAATTCCTTACAGATTGCCTTAGACGATCGGATTTCCATATCGGAGCTTCTTTGACCGTAATTAAAGGTTAATGCATGGATATCAAATTTATCTTTATAATTTGCAGTAGCTACTGTTGAATCCAAGCCTCCGGAAAGAACAGCTATTGCCTTTATGTTAGTCATGTCTCTTACCTTAAAAGAGTGTTTGTTCATCTAAAATTTTTTTAAATTCATCATTGGCCTTTTTCATTATGTTTTTAAGAGGTATACCTGTCTTATCAGATATTGATCGGGCATCCTCATATTCCGGTGCAATGCTGATGATTTCTTCATCAATCAGCCCTACTTTAATATCTATTTTAAATTTCTCACCGGCTATTTCCATTTCAATGGGTATGATCTTCCTTTCTGCAATATTTCTATGGACATAAGGAAGAATTCTAATACCAAGAGTCCCTGTTTCCCTTATTATCGCTTCTGACACTTTTCCTGAGTTTTCGGGTTTGGTTATTACTCTTAAAAGATGTCCTGGCCTGTTTTTTTTGGATATGGTGGGTATCATGGTTACATCTAAAGCACCAGCATCCATAAGTTTTTTGAAAGTATGACCCAATATTTCCCCTGTGACGTTGTCTACATTGGTTTCTAATATAGCTACTTTATCTGTTTCTATAGGTGATTCACCGGTGCAAACTCTTAATGTGTTGGGAAAAGGTAAATCCAATTTTCCTGCCCCATATCCTACTTTTCTGGTTATCATCAGAGGATAATAGTCCAGAAATTCATCTACCATAACCTTAAGGAGAGCAGCTCCTGTAGGTGTGGTTAATTCCTTTTTAACAGGACCTCCAAATACTGGGATATTCTTAAGTATCTCCATGGTTGCCGGTGCAGGTATACTCATAGAACCATGTGCTGATTCTTTTCTTCCCCCACCGAGAGCTACGGGCATTCCATAAATTTTCTGGGAGTCTAATTGTAATTGGTAATAGCAATACGCAGCACCTATAACATCAGCCACCGCATCTGCCGCTCCCACCTCATGGAAGTGGACTTTATCTAAACTGGTTTTGTGTACCTGGGATTCTGCTTCTGCAATCACGGTGAATACTTCTATGGCAAATTTCAGCATATCTGGAGTGATTTTATTATGGTCAATTTCATTCAAACGGCTTAATAATTCGTTGTATGTTATGGATTTTTTGTCCTTACATTCTACTTGAACGTAGGTGGCGCTGATTCCTGATTTTTGAATTTTATTAATTTTTACATTGATATCTCCAAAATAAGAGGCATAATATTCCATTATCTCCTTTAAATTTTCCTGATTTACTCCAAGATCAGAAAACGCACCTAATACCATATTACCCGCTATACCTGCGTTTTGTGAATCGATTACTACTGTCATCGTTCTTTTTCACCCATGAAAATTAATTTTCATTTTTTTTAATTGATTATTTTATATTTATTATCATCATGAAACCTTATTCTATCGTGAAACTGCAATAATCATCCCCGGTAGCATAACATTTGGTTTCAGTAACTTCCTTGGGTTTTTGGTAGTGAGCAGAAAATAATGCTTTAAGCAATCCCGTATCAAATGCACAAGCAGTTTTTCCCAGATAGGGCAAACCCTTACATTCAAAACAATCGTATACATTTATCACTAGTGGCTCAATGCTTTTAACTTCAACCCCGCCTAGTTGATGGGTCTGCCAGAATCGAGCTATGTTTTCAAGGAACTGTTGGTCCTGATTATCTTTCAAAGAAGGGTACAGTGTTTCACCTACTTTTACCCCTGCTTCATGTAATATTGGATCTATACTTATTCCTTGACCTACAAGAGATACTCTTATGGTTTGGAATAATAGTCGGAAAAATTCAAATGGACTGCCATCGCTTTCCAAATAGCTATGAATGTATTTTTCTAAATCCTCTTTGAAAAGTTTTTCTCTCGATAATTCTCCCAGATATTCCGATTTTATGGAGAAAATTTTCTTTCGAGCATCATCTGGATCTGGCCTGGAAGCGATTACTCCTTCTTCAGATAACCTTTTTAAATGCTCTGATACTGTTGATTTAGCTTTACCAGATAATACCACTATTTCATCAAATTTTCTTTCTTTTTCTCGCAGCAGATTTAATATCTTTATTCTCATAGGGCTATCTATTATGTATAGTCCATTAGAAGTGGAAAATAGTTCTATCTGCTCATTGTAAGGATATTTGTCATCCATAATACTCAACAAATTATTAATAATATCATAAATATAATATTAAGATAGATTTATTTTTTTTATGGTCACCGTAACATATAAATACTCTTGTTCGTAGATCATAGAACATTCGGTATAAAACGAACGAAAGGTGATTGATGTGAAAAAATATAGATGTGTAGTATGTGATTACATATACGATCCAGATAAAGGAGACCCTGATTCAGGTATTAAACCAGGAACATCCTTTGAAAACCTTCCTGATGATTGGTTATGTCCTATCTGCGGCGTAGGAAAAGATCAATTCGTTGCCATTGATGAAACCCAGGAAAAAACCACTGAAAAAGAAAAACCAGATATGTTCTGTTATCAATGCTCTCAAACTGCAGGTGGTACTGGATGTACCGTTAGAGGAGTCTGCGGTAAAAACGCTACCGTAGCCAGATTACAGGATAATCTACTGTTTGCCATAAAGGGAATGTCCGCTTATTTATATCACGCCCGGGAATTAGGGTATACAGATTCAGAAATTGATGCATTTATTGAGAGAGGATTCTATAGCACCCTTACCAACGTCAACTTCGATGCATTGGATTTTATTAATCTAGCATTGGAAGCAGGTGAGATGAACATTAAAACCATGCAACTTCTCAAAAAAGCCCATATAGATAATTATGGAGAACCAGTTCCTACCGAGATTCCCACCGGAACTAAAAAAGGACACGCCATAATAGTAACTGGACACAGCCTCAAAGCCCTAGAAGAATTACTTAAACAAACCGAAGGAAAAGGAATAAATGTTTACACACATTCAGAATCCATGCCTGCCCATGGCTACCCAGGACTGCATAAATATACTCATTTAGCTGGCCAATTAGGAAAAGCCTGGTTCGATCAGAGAGATACCTTCTCCAAATATCCTGTGGCAATCCTAGCTACTTCAAACTGTGTGCTACTACCCAAAGAAGAATATAAAGACCGAATTTTCACCTCAGGAGTTGCTCAGGTACCAGATGTCCCCCACATCCAAGACTACGATTTCACACCCGTGATTGAGAAAGCATTATCCCTACCAGAACTACCGGAAGAATCCGGAGAAACTGTTTTAACCACCGGATTTGGTGCCAGTACCATATTATCTCTTAAAGACAAAATAAAAGAATTGGTGGAAGCAGGTAAAATAAAAAGATTCTTCTTAGTAGGTGGATGTGACTCACCATTACCCATGGCTAAATATTACAGGGAATTCGTGGAAAAATTACCGGATGATACCGTTGTTCTTACTTTAGCTTGTGGTAAATATCGATTCAATGATCTGCAACTGGGTGATATTGAAGGTATTCCCCGATTAATAGATCTGGGACAGTGTAATGACGCCATTGTAGGAATAGACATAGTTGCTGCATTATCAGAACTATTTGGACTGGAGATCAATGATTTACCATTAACCTTTGTATTAAGCTGGATGGAGCAGAAAGCAGCAGCTATATTATGGAGTTTACTATATCTAAATATAAAAGACATGTATTTAGGTCCGATTATACCTGGATGGGCCAATGATGATATAGTTAATTACCTGGTGGAAAACTATGGTATCACACCTATTGGTGATCCAGAAGAAGATATTAAGAAAATAATGGGGTAAATCCCTATTTTTTTAAAAAAATTCAGAGTAGATTTCTATGAAGATAGTTGAATTAAAAGACACCCCCATTGCAGAAACTCCTTATCACGTAGATGTACGAAAATTATACGAACTGAAAATGCCCTTACTGTTCACATAACACTGCAGCCTGGAGAAAAGCTTATAAGGCATATTACTCCAGTTGATGTTTTTTTCTACGTTTTAGAGGGCACTGGAATCGTCGAAATTGGGGATGAAAAGAAGGAAGTAACTACAGACACATTAATAGACAGTCCGGCTAAAATTCCCTATTGCTGGTATAATGAAAGTGATCAACTCCTGCGTTTTTTGGTGGTTAAGGTTCCTAAACCCACCCAAGAAACCAAATTACTATAGTTAAAATAATATATGTGCCGATTATAGATAATATAAAGGAGATTTAAAATGCCTAAAAAAGAGATATATGAAGATAAAGCATTTGAACAAGCTCTTAAAGGTAAAATGGGTTGGAAATGCTCATGTTCCCTGGAGATAATCGATAAAAAAAGCACATTACACAGCGTAAGCTGTAAAAATTGTGGAAAAATCTTTAAAACCAATAAAGATACAGAATTATGCTTTGATTGCGAGAAAACTCATAAAAAGTAGATCCATGAAGATTATATTCCTTCAATAATCATGCTAATTATCTTTATTTTTCTTCTTCTCTATCCGCTCTATAAATCTAATCTTTAAGTTGTTATATCGATCTTTATTTATTTTCCAATAGATTCAAGTGTGTTTTATATAATATCTGCATTTTTTAATATTTTGAATAAAAAAATCTAAACACCATTAAAAAAAGTCTATTTAAGTAATTTAAAATTTATTTTGGGCTTCTTTCATCTTTTTTCCAACTATTATTTTGCGTATTGGAACTTGTAGAATGGTGAATTTTTCACCCTCCAATTCTTTACAAATTAATTCCGCCATGTTATCCACTTCTCTTTCATCGACTATGGTACAAATCAATACAGCAGATGTAGCAAATTTATGGATCATACCAATGGCCGATTTAGGATCTTCTTTAATAGTAAAACCCTTCCAATCCTCTGGTGACATGCCCCTGTATTCCAAAATATAAAAACCCGTTATACCAGCACTGGTAAGGGCATTCATAGCCTTACCCAGATTTTCCATTTCCACAAAGACCCTAAGATGAACTTTCATAAAACCACCTACTATATATTGATTATATTATTCATATTAATTATAGATATTGGTGATTAAATGGAAACTGAAACCTGTTTAAATGACACTCTCCTAACCCTAGAACAGGGAAATCTGATAATCCAGAGAGAAAAAGGATTTTTATCCATCAGTGATTCTAGAAAAAATGGTGGAATAAAGATAATAAGATCAATAATTAATTATAACCCTTCATATATTAATAAATCAGCTTATAATTCGACTAATAATAAAAATAAGGATATTGAAGATTTTTTGAATGAAAATGATATCTTAGAACCTGCAGCAATAATCAGAAGAAGATTTAATTTCAAAAACTGTGTTAATATAACTACTGATGATGTGACCGTTATCCTCACCATGGCTGATGACTATAATTTAGGATCTACAACCATAGTGATATTAAAAGAAAAATTCAACGAAACTACACTTTTAAAATTATATAAAACAGTCGTTGAAGCTAAAATTACAGTATTATGGGATATGGGAGTAATAAATGGATTTTCTGATTTAATCAATGAAGGAAATGATGATTCCATTTTATTAGCATGCGGTGGTCGTGAAGAAGCAAAAGGTTCCATAAAAGTGGATGATGTACGTTTACAGGTTGCTGAATGTGTCAGGGAAGCAACTACTAAGTTAATGGGAAAATATGGCTACCCCAAAAATATTCTGGATTATATAGAAGATGTTGGAGTAAGTGTTGAAGAACTAGTGGAAGCAGGTATGCAACTCTGCGTAGGAGTAGATAAAACCCCAGAACTGAATATTAAACTTAAAAATCAATTACTTAAATCTCTTGAAGATTTAAATGTTATCTCATTAATAATAGCCGGTATTAGACTGGAAGAAGATTATGCTAAGCATAGAGTGAGCGGGGTAGATGTGGAAGATGATCCTGCATATCTCTACAGTGATGAAGTTTTAGGTTTAGCCATAGCCAATCAGATCGCAGGTACCAAAGCCATATTCAACTTCAAAAGATATGATGAAGAAAAACCAGGGATAATAGGAACTCTTGGCCCGGTCCTTGATGATATATTCGCAGGATTAGTTGCTGGTTGCATGTCCAAAATATTTGAGGAGTGAAAATGGCATCAAAGACTAGTTTAAGAGTTGCTGAAACCAAATCTTCAGTTGGTCTTAAAGGATTTCTGGGACTTCTATCTTTCTCCACCATACTACCCCTAAATATTCATACTACCATTCACGAAATGGCCAAGTTCAGTTGGTTATGGCCAATTATTGGTGGTTTCATTGGAATAATGGTAGGTCTTCTCGGTTACATATTATTGGATCTAATTCATATCCCCCCTTTCGTAGCTGCCAGTATAATTTACAGTTTTGCCCTTTGGTTCACTGGATTCCATCATCTGGATGGGTTAATAGATTTTGGCGACGGACTAATGGCCCACGGCGATCCTCTAAAAAAAATAGAAATAATGCGTGATCAAAGAACAGGCACCGGAGGTCTGGCTTACCTCATAATGGTGGCCATAATCACCTTTGCTTCTATAGCTTCCGCCCCTGCGGGACTTATATTTTTCATTCTTCTGATAAGTGAAATTGCTGCAAAGATAGGTTTAATCACTTGTTGCACCTTTTCCAATTCTTTAACCAATGGAACTGGGAAATCATTTGTGGATGCTATGAATATTAAAATGCTGCTTTTATCACTGATAATTCCCCTGATCATTGCTTACTTCACTCTGGGTACATTAGGAATATGGGGAATAGTAGGTGGGTTGGCTGGGGGAATGATCATGGCATTGGTTGCCCGGATGAAATTCACCTACACCACTGGTGATGTGCTGGGAGCATCCAATGAGATCTCTCGGATGATATCATTGGTGTTTATGGTAAGTATTCCCTTTTTAATATGATTAATGTAGATAAACAAAGTTTTTATTGTGATATATCATGAATGACAGTAAACTCAACATTTTAAGACTGGATCACCGGAGAAGAAGAGACGCCAGGATCACTACCCATGTTTGTTTAACTGCACGGGCATTTGGAGCTTCTAAAATTATTTTAAGTGGAGATGAGGATAAAAAACTTATGGAAAACGTTCATGATGTAATTGAACGTTGGGGTGGGACCTTTAGCCTTGATTATCGTAAAAACTGGAGTAATCTGTTAAAAGAATGGAAAAATGGTAAAAAAGAGATTGTTCATCTTACCATGTATGGTGAGCCAGTTCAAGAAGTTATAAAAGATATAAGAAGTTCAAAAAAGGATAAACTGGTGATTGTAGGAGGATCCAGAGTACCAGGCAAAGTTTACCAAGAAGCTGATTGGAACGTTTCGGTTACCACCCAACCCCATTCAGAAGTTTCTGCCTTGGCCATATTTCTTCACCTGTACTTCGATGGAGATGAACTAAATAAAGAGTTTGAAGGAGGTAAATTGAAGATAGTACCCAGTTCCCATGGTAAAAAAATCCAAGAAAAATAATAATTTTTTATACAAAATTTCATTATTTCTATAACTTTATTCTAATTATTTTATCATCACCAGATTGTGGTAAACCCCTACCATCCCGATTGGAAGTACAAATATACAGATAACCATCATATACCACCACATCCCTTATTCTCCCAATATTATCGATGAAAACCCCTTCACTGGTAATTGTTTTACCATCATCTGAAAAATTTAAAACTCTAAGTTGGGTGCCTCTCAAACCAGTTACGTATAAACGGTTTTGATAAAATGCTATTCCACTTGGTGCCAGTGTAAAGTTAGTGTATACCCTTATAGGGCTTATATAACCTGAAGTATTCTGATCTCCCTGCACAATGGGCCAACCGTAATTACCACCCTTGGTAATAATGTTAATTTCATCATTCATGGTTGCTCCATGTTCAGATGCATATAATATACCGTTACTTGGATTCCAGGCTATTCCCTGAGGATCTCTATGGCCATAACTGTAAACGTAGTTACCGAAGGGATTATCAGATGGTACGGATCCGTCCGGGTTAAGACGCAGTATCTTCCCACCAGTGGAATTGATATTCTGGGATAAACTGGTATCACCACCCTCTCCCGTGGTTGCATATAATTTACCATCTGGACCGAATTTCAAACGACCACCATTATGTATAGAACCACCAGGAATATTATCCAACAGTACAGTCTCGTTATTTAAGGAACCATTAAGTATAAAACGGGATATACGGTTTATACCGTTATCATGGGTGTAGTATAGGTATATGAATTTATTTTGAGAAAAATTAGGGTCTACCGCTACGCCCAGTAATCCAGATTCTGTTACCTGGCTTACATTTATATCCGCTACTTTAATGACTGTCCCATTATTTTCCAGGAGATTAACTCTTCCCACCCGTTCAGTAAAAATCATGGTTCCATTAGGTAAGAAATCCATAGCCCAGGGTACCTCTAAATTTTGGGCAATTGTTTTTGTTTCACCTTGTGGTATTGCTGGTGGGGTCGGTTGGAAGATTATGTAAATTAAACCAACTAATATAAGAATGGCAATTAAAATCAGGATAAAAATGTAAATTTTTTTCATTTTTATTTACCAAGTAATATATATGGTTACCATTCCACTTAATTATTAAGAAATTGAACGAAACTGAAAATTAAATTTATAGCTACCAATAAATAATAATACAAACATTTTATTTATAGTCCATTGGGGAAAGTGTTTCAAAATGTTAAAGATACTAAAAAATATAGTCTTACAGGATCGTTTGACTAAAATAAGAGATTCGAATATAGATAGAGTTAATTTTAAATCAATATTATTGGATATGGGCAGATTTATTGCCTATGAACTCCAATCCACAATGGATATCCATGAAGTTAATGTTAAAACATCCCTGGGTACTGCGAAGGGCATAAAAATAAATGAAACTGATAATGTTGTTGTTATAGCCATTTTAAGAGCAGCACTTCCTCTGGTTGAAGGGATCATGAGTGTATTTAACGAAGCTGAATATGGGGTAGTTGGAGTGTGGCGTGAAAATGAACCTCCCTTCCAAGCAAATATGGGCTATATTAAAATACCGGATATAGAAAATAAAATCGTGATCATAGCCGATCCCATGCTGGCCACAGGTAACACTATGAACGCAACGCTTAATGAGATTAAGAAACAAGGAAAACCCCGCAGATTGGCAATTTTAAACATCATAGCTACTGAGGAAGGAGTGGAAAAAGTGCTGGAAAACCATTCAGAAGTGGAGATCTACACTTGCTCCATAGAAAATAAACTAAAAGAGGGATATATTGTACCAGGACTGGGTGATGCTGGGGACATAGCATTTGGCAAACCAATCCATTAAATAGATACCTATTAACCCCTATTCTGTTTTTATAAAGTTTTTCCATTGGCCACAGCTACCACCCCTGGAATTCCCTCTACATTCAACTGGTAAATTGCTTCAATTCCTTCTTCTGGGAAAGCTATTACTTTTTTTGAAACGACTTTGCTTTTTAGGAGAGCCGCAGCGGGTGGGGTAACCACGAAAATTGAATTATATTTTAAAAGAGCTTCAATGGTTTCTGTATCTAATGATCCCTTACCTATGTGCATTTTAACCCCGGCTTGGGAAAGAACAGGTATACAACTGGCTATCTCCACTTTATTACTAGTGGTGGGTGATATTCCCGCATCGCTCACTGCAGTGTGCATTATTGCTGATCCTTTTAAAGGTATTATGTTTACATTTTTTTTTATTTGCTCAACCAGTTTTGGTAGGGCTGCATCTCGACCTGTATAAATAGCGCCATATATTTCTATTTTATCTCCAATTTGGAGATTAATCAATTCTTCAATTTTGAGGGGAATTTCAACCTTCTTAATATGATTTTTCATATCAGTATCCCATAAATATTATTTTTTTGGAAAATGAGAAATATTCATCAATTACGTAATGTTTTCATTTATACTTTCTAAATCCTGGATGAAAGCTTCTATATGCTCTCTTTTTATATGAGGCATAATTATTACCCTTACAGCTTGTGGAAAAGATGAAATTGAAACCGCCCAACCTTTATCCTCCAATAAATCGGCAATTTCCCATACAGACAGTGTATCACCCTTGAAATTTATGATATTCAGCTGAGGCTCTGTAATTAGATGAAATCCGGATTCTTCAATTTTCTCTGCCAAATGGTAAGTGAGTTCCATGCATCTTCCAGCCACTTTCTGATAGCCTTCACGCCCCAGATACTTCATCAATGCCCAGGTAGCAGCGGTTGATGCTCCTGTACGAGTTCCGACAATAGTAGATTGTCTATCTTCAGTCAGATAAGGGGTTTCTATACTCATAGCATCCAAATAGTTTTTATCACGGAAAAGAATACCCCCTGTGGGGATGGGAGCTAATCCCATCTTATGAGGATCTATTGTTATAGAACTAACCCCCGGAAGTGAAAAATCAAATTTAGGATAATTATAGCCTATTTCATTTAAAAATGGAATGGAAAATCCGCCAAATGCCGCGTCCACATGCAAAAAAATATTTCTTTCCATGCAGATATCTGAAAGCTCCTCAATTGGGTCTATCTTTCCTAATTCCGTTGTTCCAGCAACTCCCACCACAGCTACCGTATTATCAGAAATCAACTCCATAACGGAATTTATATCAGTACAAAAATTCTTATCAAGCTCTGCTTCCTTGAGATCCATACATAAAAGATCAGCCGCCTTTTTAAAAGAAAAATGAGCTGATTTAGGCACAATAATCTGGGGATCTTTAATCCTCCGAAGATTTCGGGCTGCACGCATAGCCATTATGTTAGCCTCTGTCCCACCCGTAATTATATGACCACAAATATCCTCTTTACCAAGCAATCGGCCTAACATGGTGATTACTTCATCTTCCAATGCTTTAGTACCTTTGAAAAGCCCTGGATCACCTAGATTAGACTCTAAAAACATGGAATAGGCTTTTACACCAACTTCATGGGGACAGGTACACATCGATCCCAAAATCTTTCCGGAACGATGCGTCATATCCTTTTTTTTATATTCTTCAAGTAATTTGAATACTCTATCCTTTGAAGTTCCCTTTTCATCCATTTTAATGCCTTAAAAATTGGATCTGCACATGATAAAAAAAGTAAGGAAATTTATTAATCATTCCAATTAAAAATCCATGTACTAAAAATGTTATTAATCCTGCATAATCTTCCGGGCAGCTTTAAGCAGAAGTTTTTTCTCTACACGAGCCACTACTTCCCTAACTGTAGCTACAGCATCGGTATTGGCGGATACGGATGTTATTCCTAATTCTACTAGTTTTTCAACTATGGAAGGCATGCTACCTGCCTGTCCGCAGATACTGGTTTTAACTCCTGCCTTGTTACATTCATTGATAACCCTTTCTAGGAGTTTAAAGATTGCTGGGTGTTTTTCTGTATATAGATCTGCAACGTTCTCGTTGTTACGATCAATGGCCAGTGTGTACTGGGTTAAGTCGTTGGTTCCGAAGCTTATGAAGTCCAGCCCCTCTTCTATGAAATCTTCTATGATCATGGCTGCTGCTGGTGTTTCCACCATTAAACCGAACTCGATGTTTTTCTGGGGTTT
>JAJFTX010000003.1 GCA_021372715.1 Methanobacterium sp.
CCAGTATGAAATGAAGCAAGGTGAGAAATTAGGCAGTAGTATTCTGGTGGCTGATTCTAAACACACCCGAAGTGATGTTTACGTTTCAATAGCAGTGATTATAGGATTTATAGCTATTAAAATGGGTTATAATATTGTTGATCCAATAATTGCAGTTATTATAGCTGTTTTAATTGCTAAAATGGGTATTGAAATTATTAAAAGTAGTTCAAGTGTCCTTTTGGACAGTGCTCCATTGGATGAGAATATAATAAGAGATGTAGTTGATTCTGTTCCAATGGTGAGAAACAGTCATAAAATTCGATCAAGGGGTATGCCTGCTCATATCTTTGTGGATCTGCATGTGACCCTGGAATCATGTGCTTCTGTGGAAAAGGCTCATGAAGTAGCTCATCTAGTTGAAGATGAACTTAAAAGTACTATTCCGGAAATTGAGGATGTGGTGGTCCATATTGATCCCTGTGAGGATAATAATGATGTTGAAAAATAATATAAATTTTTTTGGTTTTCATCTGCAGGAAGATTTAGATTTACATGAATAAAGAGTAACGAAATGGATATTTTTTGATAAAAAAGAACGTTTTTTTAACAGAAAAAATATAAACTCCCTAAAATTAGGTATATCTATGGATAGGATATGGGGATATTTGGGAGCATTGACCGTTGCGGTTTTATTTGGATTATGGTTTACTCTGGATAAGATCCTATTAACCTATCTCCATCCTTTTGCCTTGGCAGCTCTAGTCTATCTTGTTGGTGGTGTAACTCTGTTTATAATCTGCATATCTCCTTTACATCCCAAATTACTGCATATACTCCATAGAAATACCCTGGTTGAATCTAATATTAATAGAAAGGATTACCTTATACTATTTTTATCTGCAATTGTTGGGTCAGTAATTGCTCCCAGCCTATATCTTGGCGGTCTAAATCAGATAACAGCCGTTAACGCTGCATTATTAGCCAATTCAGAGATCCTTTTTATTATCATAATTGGTATTTTTTTCCTGAATGAAAAGGTTAATAGAAAGGATATATTGGCATTAACTTGTTTATTAACCGGGACCATTTTTTTAAGTGTTAATAACTTCCAAAACATAGCCTTCAATCCTAATATTTATGGAAATTTTCTGGTGATTGCTTCAGCATTTTTCTGGAGTTTAGACACCTGCATAAGCAAATTTTTAAGTAATAAAAGGGATATTATCTATATTACTGCACTTAAATCAACCATCGGAGGATCCATTCTACTTATAATCTCTTTAAGTCTTGGTCTGAACCTAATACTACCTATAAATAAGTTACCTATCTTATTGTTTATTGGAATGGTTTGTCTGAGTTTTTCCCTGGTTTTAGTATATTTTGCCATCAGGGAGATAGGCTCCACCAGAACCGGATCCATATATGCTCTTAGCTCTCTCTTTGGGGCAATAATGGCATTTTTAATATTAAAAGAACCTTTTACAGTTTATCAAATCTTTTTTGGACTTTTAATGCTTTTAGGAGTTTATATTTTATATAAAAATCAGAATAAAACCTAGAATTTAAAAATATGGATTTTGAACAGATTAAAACTTAGAATTTAATCAAGTAAATCTAGTAAATTAGTCAGATTTAACTAGCAATTCATTATATTAGTCAGATGATTAATCAGGAAAATCTAATGAATTAATACTTTATGGGAGGTATTGATCAATATCTTCCTGCACTTCTGTTATGCTCCTGGAGGTATTTATTACCTTCCAACCCTTTGAAAGTGAGAGAACCTTCTTCCTTACCTTAAAGAGGTCTTCCAGATTTTCGAACATCTCCTGATCTTCCCTCTCTGAAATCCTTTTTAAGGCATCTTCTGGTTCTAGATCCAGAAAGAACATATAATCGGAAGTAGGTAATACTATGGAGAAGAATTTATACAGAAATTTAGCCAGTGGTAGGGGTAAGTAAGCCACTCCAAATAGGTATCTTACGAAGATCACGGTATCTGCCTTCCCATGATATTTATGCACTGATCTAATGACATCGAAGGCGTAATATGTTGATGCAATTATTTTATTTATTTTACCCTTTCCAAGGAGGGCTTTTTTTGCCTTTCTCCCGTAGTAATTATCTTTTTCCGGATGAGAACGTAAGATAACGCTTTGACCATTCTCTAAATATTTTTCTTTGATCATCTGGGCATGGGTGTCTTTTCCCACCCCATCCAATCCATCAATTACAATGAAACGCATATTATTTTACACCCAGGTTAAAAGCAAGTAAGTGGCCACCGCAGAAAAACAGGCGGTTAGATTATCCAGACCTCTAGGTGTTAGACCCTCAAATAAGGTAGCTACCAGGGCAATTGCCACTATAATCAGATAATTAGGGGGTAGAACATTGTAGTATCCTAAAACCACTCCTAAAGCTATGATTAATACTAAAAACATGGTCAGTGATCCTTCCAGGCTTTTAGTATCCCCTGTGATATTATATTTATGTTTTCCAATCCTTTCACCTATCAGTGAGGCCATTCCATCCCCATATGACATAGCAGCTATTCCCACTGCAATAATCCATGGTTGATCATAGAAGAAGAAGGCCAGCACAGTCCAGGAAATTGCGTAATAAACCAGGCCAAAACCATGACCTGCAGATGAAACCCGATTTTTTATCTTCAGAGGAGAATAAGGGCTTATTAAAAAGGTTAAAAGGATAAATGGAGCAGCAGCCAGAAAGGTAATCACCTCTCGACTGGTGAATAGGGGTAGTATAAAGAGGATATTTCCCACCATTATATGCAGGAATTTCCTGCTTATATTAGGATAATTTTTAAGTAACTTTTCAGATATTAAGATTAAAAGGGCTACATAGACATATACCAGTAGCAACCCCACTATGTCGCTGGTCATCATAAATCTTAATAGTATTTTTAGGGTATAATAGGGTTTTTGTTTAAACTTTGAAAAAAACTTCAACTGATTCAGGATGAAAATATGTACATCTGTTTAGAAGGTATCGATGGGTCTGGTAAATCAACCCAGATAGGAATGCTGGAGAAATGGCTAAAGGATATAGGTCAGACTGTTAAAATTGTTAGAGAACCTACTGAATCAGATGTGGGTATTTTAATAAGGAAAATGCTTAAAAGTTCCCAAGCCACGGAAGAAAACTTCCAGAATACTCTGGCATTACTTTTCGCAGCAGATCGAACAATTTTAATGGAAGAGGTAGGGGAAGCAGAATCTTCTGGAGAGATAATAATCAGTGATCGCTGTTTTTACTCCAGTATGGTGTATCAGAACAACACTGATTGGATAGCACAGATAAACAAACACGTAAAAAAGCCAGATATAACTATATTATTAGATTTAGAAACTGAAACAGCTTTAAAAAGATGTGATGGTCAAGATCATTTCGAAAATAAGATTTTCTTAGAAAAAATAAGAAAAAGATATCTTGATCTGGCAGAAAAAGAAGAATTCTATGTTATAAATGCAAATAACGGTTTAAATAAAATTCATCATGATATAAAAAGGGTTTTATCTCCTAAATTTGGTTTGTGCATATAAATACCATTTTTTTATCCTTCTTT
>JAJFTX010000008.1 GCA_021372715.1 Methanobacterium sp.
TATTATATATTACTATTTTTTATTTATTAATTGATAACCTGGTTTTTTTGTCAATTTTTAGAGTATAAAAAAATTGATGAAACTTCATCTATATATTTATGTGAATTAATTCTAAGAGATGATCACTTAAATTCAAAAGTAGAAAGTAATCGATGCATTCAGGATATATATAATATGAATATTAATTTAATCCCAACCATATGTCCTTACTGTGGCTGCGGCTGTGGTCTGAACCTAGTAAACGTGAACGGGAAGATTAAAGGTGTGGAACCCTGGAAAAGGAACCCGATAAATGAGGGTAAGTTATGTCCCAAAGGAAACTTCTCATATGAATTCGTGAATCATGAGGAAAGATTAAAAACACCCCTTATAAAGGAAAATGGCCAATTCAGGGAAGCATCATGGGATGAAACCTTGAATGAAATTGTTCGGAGACTTCAAACCATCAGAGATGAAGATCCAGATCTAATTGCCTTCCTATCCTCCGCTAGATGTACCAATGAAGATAACTATGTGCTGCAGAAATTTGCTAGGGCAGTAATTGGAACCAACAATATAGATAACTGCGCAGCTCTCTGTCACGGACCTACCGTATCTGGTCTCAATTTAACCTTCGGTTCAGGGGCCATGACAAACTCTATAGGAGATATTGAGAAGGCCAATTGTATATTCATAATTGGATCCAACCCATTAGAACAGCATCCCCTCATTGGAAGGCGAATATTAAAAGCCAGAGCAAATGGTGCTAAAATAATTGTAGCAGACCCCCGTTACACTCCTACAGCCAAACATGCTGATCTCTTTTTACCCCTCATCCCCGGAACAGATGTTGCCCTCATAAACTCCATAATGCATGTAATACTAAGGGACGGTCTGGAAGACCAGGATTTCATAAAAAAAAGAACCATGGATTTTGAAAAACTAAAGAATATTGTGAAAAATTATTCACCGGATTCTGTAGAGCATATTATTGGAGTTCCCGCTGCAGACATCGAAAAAACTGCTTTAACATATGGTGAATCTGAAAAATCCTCTATTATATACTGTTTAGGAATAACTGAACATATCATGGGTATGGACAATGTAATGTCCCTGGCTAATCTGACCATGTTAACCGGTAATATAGGACGTGAAGGTACCGGACTAAATCCCCTAAGAGGCCAGAATAATGTACAAGGCGTTTGTGATATGGGAGCTCTTCCTTTTCTTTATCCAGGTTATAAAAAATATGTTCTAGATTCAGTTAGGGCTGATACAGAGTGTGAATGGGATTGTGATCCTTTGAATTTTCTACCAGGACTGCAAATGGTGGAGATCCTAGAAGCAGCTTATGATGGTAGAATGAAAGCCATGTACATTATGGGAGAAAATCCCGTATTTTCAGAGCCAGAAACCCTGAAAGTCAAAGAATCACTCATGAACCTAGAAACCCTAATTGTACAGGATATTTTTCTTACAGAAACTGCTGCAATAGCGGATTTCGTACTACCAGCTACCAGTTGGGCTGAGAAAAATGGAACATTTACCAATACGGAAAGAAGAGTACAGCGTGTTCGTAAAGCTGCAGATCCACCGGGTTTAGCAATGGAGGATTGGAGGATATTCTGCCAAATAGCTCGGGTGATGGGTTCATCTAAACTGTTCACCTACCAATCTGAAGAGGACATATTCCACGAAATTCGTAGAAACACACCACAATATGCAGGTATAACATACCAAAGATTAGAAGCAGATGGTTTACAATGGCCCTGTCCTGATGTGGAACATCCAGGTACGCCCATATTGCACGGGGAAAAATTCGCCACCTCCCATGGCTTAGGTGTTTTTAAACCCATTGAACTTAGAGGTCTTCCAGAGACTCCTGATGATGATTATCCCTTAATTTTAAGCACGGGACGGATTATTTTCCATTATCATAACAGTAATATGACTGGTAAATCCAAAATTTTGGATAATGAAATATCTAACAGTTTTGTGGAATTAAATCCATATGATGCTTTAAAATTAGACTTATCCACCCAGGAGACTGTTAAAATTAAGACCAGACATGGTGAGATAGAAACCAAAGTCAAAATCACTTCAAAGATTGCTCCGGGGATTATATTCTTACCCATTCACTTTTTAGATGGAAAACCCAATCTTCTAACCAATTCCAAGGTCCTGGACCCATCTACTAAAATGCCAGAATTAAAGGCATTACCAGCCCGAATTGAGAAGATATAGGCTAATAAACTCCATAGATAGATATAACAGTCCATAATATTGTGAAAAATTATCTAGTTAAAAAGCAACTTGAAACACCAATGGATGAAAAATTATGATTCAAAAAAACCATGGATATTACGTCAAATCCTCCGATAAAGAACTTAGGGAATTAGGGGAATGTGGTGGTGCTTTAACCACCCTCATGAAGTTCCTTCTCGAGAGTGAGATGGTTAACGGCG
>JAJFTX010000011.1 GCA_021372715.1 Methanobacterium sp.
AAGTACGGGTAATATTAAGATATATCAGGGAACAGCAAAAATAGAGTATAAAGCAGATATTCAACTATTGTAATCTAATCATTTAAAAATAAAATCATTAAAATCGCTGCAAAATGAAGTTTACTTAATTTTTTTTCTTAAATATTTCTTAATTTTTTTAATTATGAATACAATCAATTCCATTTAATCTAAAATTTTAATATCGACAAAACCTAACACCTATCCATAAAACGATATGTTTATATAAACATGTCGATAACTTAGACTTGTAAAGAAATAAAAAAAAGGATTCAATATGGTGAAAAATAGGAATTAATTAAAATAATCATCTAAAAAAAGTAAAAAGTACATATGGATCTTTTAGAATAAATTACGCAAAAATTAAACCCAAAATGGATGTTAGGATTATTATTATCCTATTGTACATCTAAAATAAGATTAGGTTGGTGGAAAAATGGAAGATTTCGAAACCCTTCTAGGAAAAGGAAGGGAATTTCATGGAGAAGTGTGCCCAGGGATTGTTATGGGAACTAGAATTGCCATGGCCGGGATGAGAGAGTTGAGTATGGATCCCTCTGAAAGAAATCGCGACCTCATGGTGTATGTAGAGATAGATCGATGCATGGCTGATGCTGTTCAAGCTGTCACCGGAATCACCATGGGACATCGCACCCTTAAATACAGGGATTACGGTAAATTCGCCGCCACTTTTGTGGACATGGCCACTGGAAAAGCTTTTCGAGTTTCAGCAGTGGAAGGTCCCAAAGTAAATGAAAATGATAAAAGTGAAAAATCCAGTAGGCCGGACATGAAAGAGATAGTTCAAAAGCTTTCTAAAGTTCCTGAAGAGGATTTATTGGTAATAGAGGAAGTTAAGGTTGATATACCCCCCCAAGATATTCCCGGCTTTCCTAAATATCGTGCCTATTGTGATGATTGCGGGGATCGAGTACTGGATCGCAGAGAAATAATAATAGATGGTAAAACTCTTTGCCGGGCATGTGCAGAAGGTCCTTATTATCAAAAAGTGGAATGAGGTATTTCATTGAAAGAAATGAATCTTATTGATGATTTAATCTCTGCTAACTTTGGAAATGATGCTCCTGTTAAAGATGTACGAGTTGGTGTTTCCTGGACAGGTGTCCATGGAATGTTCGGTGGTGTTGCAAAGACATATGGTATTCCCGTGGTTCATGGGAATTACACAAGAGATATGGGTGAGTTGACCAAAAAAACCACTGCTGAATTGGCAGAATATGCTCATTCCTGGAATCTGGTAGAAGCCAGTGCTGGTGTGGCAGCATTAAATTCCATGATCAAAACTCGTGGCAAAAAAAATATTAACGCACAAGATTTAATACTGGAAGAAGCAAAAAACAAAAAAGTAATTTTTGTAGGTAAATTCCCTAAGATCGACGAGATAAGAAGTGTCGCCCGGGAATTATGGGTTTTAGAAGCAGACCATAATCTTCTAAATCCTAAAGAAAATATAGTGACAGAATCTGCCGCTGAATATGTCTTTCCCGGAAGCGACATAATAGTTATAACAGGTTCTACTCTCATAAACAAAGCTCTGGAACGTTATCTAAATTTAGCTAAACTGGAAAATGCTTACACTATTATTCTCGGCCCAAGCACCCCCATGAGTGATGTACTCTTTGATTATGGAGCAAATATGCTGGCTGGAATGGAGATCGTTAACCCGGAAGCCATATTACAAAAGATCAGCCAGAGCGGTGGAATGATCAACAGTAAGGTTTGTAAAGGTGAGATAGAATTCAGAGTACTAGAAGATTGAATATGGAAACTGATCCTTTTAAAATGGATGCTTTATATAAAGGGGCCTTTGCACCGATTTATCCTCTTATTGCTAGTCAGATCACCTATAAAATTGGAGTGAAAGAGGGTATATGTATTGATGTGGGTGCAGGTCCCGCATCCCTTTCTATTGCCATGGCAAAAATAACAAATCTGAAGATTTATGCCATGGATGTTAAAGAAGAAATGTGTAAAGCTGCAGAAAGAAATATCACCCAGGCAGAGTTGAGTGAAAGAATAATCACGGTAAGGGGTGATGTTCATCATATGCCCTTTCCTGACAATACAGCCGATCTTGTGATTAGCAGAGGTTCTATACCCTTCTGGAAAGATTTAAAAACTGCTTTTAAAGAGATATTCAGGGTTCTAAAACCGGATGGGGCGGCTTATGTTGGTGGTGGTTTTGGAAGTCACCTGTTAAAAGAAAAATTAAAAAAAGGACTGAATAATGAAAAAAATAAATCTATGGAAAATAATTTTAAGATACCTAAAATTGACATTGATAAACTAGTAAAGGCTGTTAATAAAGCAGGAATTAACAATTATATATTAATAAATGATGATTCAGGTTTATGGGTTTTAATTAAAAAATCTATAGATTAGTTCTATTAATAAATAATTTGTCTAAATTAATTAAATCTTAAATTAAAATAGAAAAGAAAGCATCTATCCCCTAAGTAACTATGGACATGCTTCAATGAATATTATCTATAATTTTTGATATTCTAAGCCAATTACTTTGAAACTTTTAATTATCATTTCTAATTTGGTTTTTTGTAAATCAAAAACCTGATCTGATGACTTTAAAAAAAGTATAGACCTTGTTATTTTTTCAATTTACCATGGTAACTTTTTCAGTTATTCCAGAACTCTAATCAGTGTATATAACCTTACGGACAGTCCTTCCATCAACTATAATAATATCTGATATTAAATTACCATTTCATACCATTAACTACATAATTTACACATACATAAAATTATCTGATAGTTTTTATTACAAGTTGTAGTATTTTACATTTCGTATAAATAAATAGGTAATTATTTTCCATGTGGTGTTATAGAAACATTACCAAACAACAATAAAAAATACATTTCAATGAGTTATAAATAGTGATAGAGATTCAAAAAAATTATAATCTAAGAATTTTTTCACTTGTAAACTAGTTTGTAAGGAATAATGAAACGAGTATACTGTTCCTATCATTATTTAATGGAGATGATAATATTTTAGAAACGCTCCATTATCAAGATTTAGAAAATGGATGTGAATATAATTAATCCTATAGATAAACCCAAAAATAAGCCAGACTGGAATTCTTTATGGAAGGAAGCAATTTATAAACTTCCAAAAAAAAGCTCGTTAAAATCATGGAATAAAATAGCCCCAAAATTTGATAAGTGGATGAAGAAAGACGATTATCCTCAGGAACTTGTTAGTAAAATAAAAATAGAAAATAGGGATACTATTTTAGATATTGGGTGTGGAAACGGCGTGATAACCATTCCCCTGGCAAAGATTGCCAAATCAGTTACTGCTCTAGACAGTTCCGCTAAAATGTTAGATATCCTTAAGGAAAAGGCTCTATCTGAAAATATATCAAATATTAATATAATCAATAAGAATTTAGAGGACATAAGTACTCATGAAATTGGTATTCATGATATTGTAGTGGCATCTCGCTCTTTAAATGGAATTGCAGACATAAAACCAGAATTAGAAAAAATAAACGAAATTGCAAGGAAATATGTTTATATGACCCTTTGGGGTGTTAATAACCGTGAATTTGAAAGTGAAATTGCCAAAATCCTGAAAAGAAAAATTTACCAGCATCCGGACTATCATATCGTTTTGAATATCCTTCAGGAGATAGGAATCCAAGCAGATGTGGAACCATTGCAATCAAATACTCGCAATTACTATTCCAATATGGAAGATGCCCTGGACAGAATTCAATGGAGGGTGGGAGACTTAAATGAAGATGAAAAGATTTTGGTAAAAAATCATCTTTATGAAGTCTTAAATAAAAATCCAGATGGAAGTTTATCCTATTCTACAAATGATTCTAAATGGATTCTTATTTGGTGGAAAAAATCATGAATTTATAATAAAGCATTGATTGGAGATAAGAAAATGGATGAAATAATTGCAAAAATTGATGACCTGGAAATGTTATCCCAGATAGATAAATTAGTCCCATTCCATGGTTATCTAAGCACAGGCGCCTTCATAGGCCTGCAAATGCTACAAATAGCCCGTAAATTATTGGATATTAAGGAGGGAGATCGGGTGTTTATTACTTGTGAAACATTCAACTGCCTGCCAGATCCCTTCCAGATATTATACAGTTGCACGGTTGGAAATAAGGGCCTTAAAATATTGGACTATGGTAAAATGGCCATTACCATCAACAAAGCAGCAGAACCCAGGCAGGAGAAAGTTAAAGGCCTAAGAATATTTCTGGATCCTGAAAAAACCGCCAAATACCCTGTTTTTCATGCATGGTACATGAATGAAAGGAAAGTATCCCATGAAGATGCTATATCAGACTTAATAGAAGCTGGTGAAGATGTTTATACTTGGGAATACGTAGATGTACCAGTGTCAGTAAAAGTCAAAAAAAATGTAGCCATATGCGAGATTTGTGGTGAATCTTTTATCCGCATAGATGAAGAACCCATATGTCAGGGTTGTTCTTCCAATAATCATATATAAACGGTTATTAGTAATTTTTATCAGAATATTTGTATTTGATTTTTATACATGAAGAAATGTTATGACTTGAAGGAAATTTCCAAAAAAAGACAATATCACTTGCTAATTGATCAGAAGAGATGTAGATGATTACATAAGACAGAATAAACTGAAAGGTTTCTTATAGAAATATTTTAGTTCATTAAACGAACATCTGTTTAATAATTAATAACATTTATTTGACTTCTTATTTTACATTTTAACATTTGTTGATGGTTATATCTATGTCACTCATTTAAATTATTTAAAAATAGCAGGATTGATAGGTATATATATGTCACTCAATAAATACAATTTTTTAATGTTGAATAATTTTAAGAGATGATATATATGGATTTCAAACAATCTTTAATAATAGCTATTGTAGTGATAGTGGTTTTAGTAGCTGGAGCATATGCCAGTGGTATTTTAAATGGCGGAAGTAATGCTAAAGGAAATATAACTGTCCTGGCTGGTGCGGGAACCATGGCTGCTATGAATGATCTTAAAGCCAACTTTGAGAAAGAAAACCCAGGAACCGTGGTCAATGTACAATATGGTAACAGTGGAGAACTTTTTGCAACGCTTAGTACTCAAAAATCAGCTGATATGGTGGTCCCTGGAGACCTAACCTTCATGGATAATGCCAAAAATAAAGGTTACATCGACAACGATACTGTCATACCGATTGTATACCATATACCAGTCATAGCTGTTCAGAAAGGAAACCCTAAAAATATTACTTCAGTGAAGGATTTCAGCCAATCAGGACTGAAAGTTGCTCTTGGAGATACAAATAATACAGCTGTAGGTAAACAGAGTATTAAAATATTCAATCAAAGCGGTAATTTAGCTGCTGTTAAAAGTAACGTCGTGGTGTATGCACCAACAGTAAATCAACTGATGACCTATGTAACTTCTGGACAAGTAGATGCAGCCATAGTAACCGAAGACATTGCAACTACTGGCGATGCACAAGGTAAAATTGATGTTATTCTAATTCCAAACGATCAAAATGCTATAGCAACCATCGGAGCCGGTATAACAACTTTCACTAAAAATAAAGGTCTAGCCCAGAAATTCGAAGATTACATATCTTCTTATGAAGGATTGCAGATCTGGCAGAAACATGGATTCAGACCAGTAAAGCAAACTCCATACTAATTAAGTTTAGGATATGAAAGTAAATATTCATTAAAATGCTATACTGATAATATGCGCAGTAAACTTGAAATTATTTTCATATCCATATCTTTTATTTTTACAGCCTTTTTATTCGTTATAATTGGGAGTATATTCATTATTCCATCTCCTGATGGATTTTTGCAATCTATATTCTCAGAAGAGATGATAACAGCCCTCAAATTAACCTTATCAACCTCAATATTAGCAGCATTTTTTGTTATGATAATTGCTATTCCCACCGCCTATTCGTTTTCAAGATATTCCTTTCCCTTAAAAAATATATTGAAGAGTATTTTGGATCTTCCCATTGCTTTTCCCGAAATTGTGTTGGGTATCGCTTTGTTGATGATATTTGGAAACCGATTTTTAGGTCCATTTTTGAATAATTTAGGCATTGATATTATTTTTACTACCACAGGTATAATAATTGCGCAATTCTTTGTAGCTCTCCCCTATGCTGTTAGAATATTATATTCAACTTTTAATTATGTTAACCCGAGATATGAGTTTGTTTCCAGGAGTTTGGGATATGGGGAGTTTGAAACTTTTAGAAAAATAACCATTCCATTAGCTAAAGGTGGGATATTTGCTTCTTCTGTGGTTACACTGGCCAGATGCATAGGAACATTCGCTGCAGTCCTTTTAGTGGGTGGAGGAACTTATTTAAAGACTGAAACATTATCTATTGCTATATATTATAATCTATCGCTGGGAAACATAGATGCAGCGATAACCGCCAGTATATTACTGGTAATAATATCTTTTATAGCCATATTTTTATTAGAAAAATATGCACAAGAAAATATTGAAGGATTAGGTTGATTTAGTATGTTTTTAAATATTAAAGATTTATGTGTGGATCTAGGACAATTTCACTTAAAAAATGTGGATCTTAGTCTTGAAAAAAATGATTATCTAGTTCTAATTGGGCCTACTGGCTCAGGTAAATCAGTGCTTCTAGAAACTATAGCAGGGTTTTTCAGTCCCTATAAAGGAAAAATACTCCTGGAAGGTAAGGATATAACCAATCTTAAACCTGAAAAAAGGGGAATTAGTATCATTTATCAGGACTATGTTCTTTTTCCAAATATGAATGTCTATGAAAATATCGCTTATGGTTTGAAGAAAAAAATAGATGATAAGGATTTGATAGAATCTAAGATCTTAAACCTGGCTAAACTTCTTAAAATAGATCATCTTTTAGAGAGAAATCCAGAAACACTCAGTGGAGGGGAAAAACAGAGAACTGCTATTGCTAGATCTTTAATTGTAGAACCCAATATATTGTTGATGGATGAACCTTTCAGTGCTCTTGATATAAACACCCAGGCTTATCTA
>JAJFTX010000175.1 GCA_021372715.1 Methanobacterium sp.
CAATTATGATGGGAATAAGATATACATAAAAGATCTGGAGTCTTCACAAAGAATAACTGTTCCCTGGCGTGATATGGATAAATTAAAAGTCATAGCACATATATCAGATATTAAAAAAGTCATGGTATCGGCCATAACCCCTAAACAAATACAGATCCTCCATCCAGAAACTTATCAACCAATGGATATAGATATCAGTCCCAAGTTTTCCCCAGTTAAAATTGGAGAAGAAATAAATGTAGTGGAGATAAATGGAGTTTTCTATTTATTATTTGATGAAAAAAAGATTTAAACAATTAAATATTAATATATGATATAAAATTATATCTTTTTGAGTATCAATTGAATTAATAAGATTTATTGATCCACATCTATCCTATTATTAAATTTATAAGTGATAAAATGGACTTAGAAACTAAATTAGAACTGGTTGGGCAGAATACACTGGAAATAATCACCCATGAGGAACTTCAGGAAAAAATTAAGAGTGAAAGAACCACCGCCTATATCGGTTTTGAACCATCAGGAAAAATCCACCTGGGACATGCCATCACCATTAAAAAGATGATAGACCTGCAAAAAGCAGGTTTCAAGGTTAAGATTCTACTGGCAGACCTCCATGCCTATTTAAATGGTAAAGGAAGTTTAAAGGAAATCAAAGAAATATCAGAATATAATATGAGATGTTTCCGCGCCCTGGGCCTAAGCAATGATGCAGAATTCATATTAGGTTCCACCTTTCAAACACAAGAGGATTACACCTACAAAGTTTATGAACTAGCCCTTTACACCACCCTATCTCGGGCTAAGCGAAGTATGGCCCAGATCACCAGAGAAAGTAAAGATCATAAAGTTGCTGAGGTTATCTATCCCTTGATGCAGGTAGTGGATATGATGTTTCTGGAAGCGGACTTGGCAGTAGGTGGTATGGAACAACGAAAGATACATATGCTGGCCCGGGAAAATCTGCCCAAAATAGGATTTGAAGCTCCAGTATGCATACATACACCATTATTACATGGTACAGATGGATCAGATAAGATGTCCTCCTCTAAAGAAAACTTTATAGCCATCGATGACTCACCAGAGGACATTAAAAGGAAGATCAAAAAGAGTTTCTGTCCTTCCGGCCAGGTAGAAGACAATCCCATATTGGAAATAGCAGAACATTTCATCTTCAAAGAAAATAACACTTTAATTATTGAACGACCTGATAAATTTGGGGGTAATCTGGAATTAACTCAGGAAGAACTTCTGGAAAGTTATGGTAATGGGGAATTACATCCTCTGGACCTTAAAAATGCCGTAGGCACCACGCTTATAGAAATTCTTAAACCAGCACGCGATTACTTAAAAAATAATTGATCTATATTAAAAAAATGTTGATAAAATAGAAAGAGATGATCTTATGGATGATGATATGAAATATGAAATGGTAATCCCTCCAGGAATTAACACCCAGATGATGGCTAGGTTACTGCAAGAATTCCCGGATTTAGAAGTAAAACAAACCGATAACGGACCAATATTATTAGGGGATAAAGAAAAACTTGAAGATGCTAGAGATTATATTGTTAAAGCTTTAAATGAAAGAATAAAGGAATTAGAAGGAAATTAATATATCCAGTTTATTATTTTAATATTCCTATTTTTATCTTACATTTTACCGGAATTTTCATTCTTTTTATCAATCATTATCCATCCATTCAGTGATTTCATCAACTATATCCTCAGCTATGTCCTCTATATGGTTTTGATCGCTCCATGTACAGATTTTTGAGCTGGATAAGTCTCCGACCTCTTCAAAAGTGCTTTCATCACTCCAAGGTTCTTTCTGTGATGGTGTGCAGAAGGTGAGATCGCTGTCATGGTTCTCCTGTATTAATTCCCAGCTTTCAGAATTTCTAAGCTCCCAATACCAGGAATAGGTAACCAAACATTCTTCCTCAGTAACCTCTTCACAATAGTTTTCTTCTCCTTTATAACCAACTATCAATGTTTTATCATCATCAAGATCTATATGGGACTCCCAAACATCATCAGGACCTTCAATTTTCTCAATAGGGGTGGTTACAATTAGATCTATCATCTCATCCTTATCCATCATTTATAACAACACTCCCAACCATTCCGGTTTGTTTACATTTAAATATTT
>JAJFTX010000018.1 GCA_021372715.1 Methanobacterium sp.
AGTTAAAACATTCTATGAAACTAATAATAGATTACCAAACTATGTAACCATTAACAACGCGCAAGTAACCATGCCTCAGTTTCTGCAGTTATTAACCTATGACATAACACAAACAAACAGCGGATCCACAGCATCAATAACACTTTTGAATGTAAACAACCCTACTAACCCCACAGAAACCGTTAAAAGCGGTACTTTAACTAAATCAGAATATTTAAGTATTGCATCAACAGTAAAAACAACCATAGATAGCACAGGCACAGCACCAAACTATGCAACCAGTTCATTAGGTAATATTCGTTTCGAATCATTGATATACATATTCTCAAAGACTATGAACTACTACGCTACAAACTCAAGATTACCAAACAGCCTTTCAGTGACACCATGGAACTCTAGCACAACACAGAATCAAAGTGGAACGAATCAAAGTGGAACAACTTTCACCAGCAGCCAGATAAATTCAGCAGTAATTACAGTAAAAAAATACTCCGACGTCAACTATAAACTGCCCAGTTACGTTACAATTAATAACGTACAAGTAACCATGCCTCAGTTCTTGAAATTGATAACCCAATATATCATAAACATCAACAGCGGATTAAGCACAACAATATCCCTTGAAACAGTCAGTAACCAGTCAAGCGCTACAGAAACTCTTAAAAGCGGAACCATTTACAAAACAGAGTACATAAACCTGGCAAAAAGCATAAATACTTACATCGACACCAACAAAAAAGCACCGGATTACATAAGCAGTTCTCTAGGAAATATGAAATTCGAATCAATGATATATACATTCTGTAAATTAATCAATTATCAGGCAACATACAATAGATTACCCAATTATGTGTCAATAACACCATGGTTTGCTAGTTCGTTAACAACTAATGGTTTTCGACCTATTTATATAATATCTGATAATATAAGTAATAAAAAAATAGACAACGAGAGAATCGATATCCTAGTAAATGCTCTAAAGAGTTTAGGATTATCCGCATACAACTACGGCGCAGGAACCAGTAACTATTCGATCTTTTCCATGATCCCCGACAATGCATTACTTGTGCAAATTAATGGCGGAGCATGCTCAGGTACATTTGTGGACATGGGAAGTGCCTATTATAAAAGTTTTGTAGGCAATAGAGAAGTATTCATGGTCTTTACAGAGGGAGCAAAAAAAATAACAGGTCTAGCCTGGTTAGAACGAGCACATGATGACGCTTTCAGCCCAGCATCTTTCACTGGACTAGCCCATCCTGATCAGTACCTGTTAAGCAACGGATACAACTACTATGAAGGATATACCAACAGCCTAGCAAACACACTTGCTCAGATTTTATATCAGGAAGCAAATGAGAATTTAATTTAATTCCTTTTTTTCTTTATTTTTCTATTTTTTTGAATATAAAAACAAATTCATTACAGTTTAACCTCTTAAAATAAAATTTAAAAAACTATCCAGAATATGGATGATGAGCCTATACTTTTTTTATCTAAAAAAATAAAATTACAGAAAATATATAATTTTTTATACTAATAATATTAATTAGATTATTACATAATTTTTTATCCTATAATCGTCCTATACTAATGAAAGGATGTTTTAAGAAAATGGAATAAATAAACATTAAAATATAACATATCCATTAAGCGTATCTATTAGCTATACTGAAATTGATTTTTCATACTTAAATTGACTATTTAAAACTTATGAACGGGTGATAAATTGAATAATATTATTAAATTAATTCTAATTATAGTATTATTAGCAGTGTTTTTTGAAGCAGGGCTGGTAAGCTCATACACCATTGTAACTGGGCAACCTCCTGATATAAACAAGTTGATAAGTACTCAGATCGATGAAATAAATTCATTTATTAAATTACTACAGGGATCAGGAAACAAAACTCAGGAAGCCATTGAAATCAATAATAAAGATGAAGTGGCCAAGGCTATTCAGAACAAGACCCAAATGGATGGTGTAGATCTACAAAGTCTGGCTGCCCATACCAATGAAAGTACCAGTAAAGATCAAATTAATATCACCATCACTGTTACAGCTTACAAAACAACAACCACAGGCACTAATGTAACCAATGGAAGTATTGTAATTAAGCCTAATGAAACATACAGCATTACTGCTTTGGCAATTGGAAAAACCGAAAAAGATGGGGTCACAGTGGATATTAACAGCATTATAATAACCACAATACGTAAATTATACTCCAACACTGGAAACGGTACTTAATCTTATTTTAATCTAAGGTGTGTAATCATGATCAGCGTGGTAGGAATAGGGCCCTCCCGGGAAGATATGACATTGAAAGCGTTGAATAGAATTGAAGACGCAGATGTTATTATATCCTATAAAAAATACGTGAAATATATAGAGGATTTGATTCAAGGTAAAGAAGTCCTGACCAAGGGCATGGGTAAGGAAATAGAAAGAGCTGAGTTAGCTGTCCAGGAAAGTAGGGCCGGTAAGAAGGTTGCTCTCATTTCCAGTGGGGATCCTGGGATTTTCGGTATGGCCAATGTTCTTTTCACCATTCTGGGTAAATATGAAGATGTGGAAGTCGAAGTTATACCGGGGGTCACTGCGGTTAACTATGCTGCTTCACTTTTAGGAGCTCCTCTTCATGATTTTGTAGTAATTAGTTTGAGTGACTTATTAACCCCTCTTTCTGAGATCAAAAATAAAATTATAAAGGCTTGTGAGGGGGATTTCATCATCGCATTTTATAATCCTTTAAGTAAAACTCGAAAAAAACCTTTTCAAGAAGCATTAAAAATTTTAAAGGATAATCGTAGGTTGGATACTCCAGTAGGTTTAGTAAAAAGTAAAGATGATGGTGTGGATGTTAAATTAACCACTTTAGAAGATCTTTCCAGTGAAGAAATTGACATGTCTACAACCATCCTCATTGGAAATACCATGACCTACGTGGATGATGGCCGTATGATAACCCCCCGGGGTTATGTGGTACCTTATTCATTACATCCTCTGGCTGTTGATTTTTATGAGACTTATATAGCAGGTGAAGGGGTTGAGGGGCCTAATTTATCATGTGAATACTACCCCTGTCATGCACATCCTCAGAACTGTACTTTCTGTTACTGTCCATTTTATCCCTGTGGAGATCAGTCCACAGGTGGGCACTGGATAAAAGAGAAGGGTGTGTGGAGTTGTGAAGATTGCAGGTGGATTCATGAGGATGAAACTGTGCAATGCATACAGGGCAAGTTATCGTCCTTGGTAGAAAATGTGGATGATCTTCAGGATAAAAAGAAAGAACTATTAAAATTAAGAAGGGAATGTCTCAGAGATACTCGATCCTGAAAGCTCTTTTTAATTAGGATGGTGTAATTTTTTAGTCTATATTGTCCTTATTTTTATTGAAAGTTCAGCTGTGATCAATAAATCTAAAAATTTAAATCATCTATAAAATCTTATTAAGGGTTTTTATCAACTATTTTAGTTATGGCAAGGGATACTTCTCTTCTAAATTCTGAATTTCCATAGTTCAATGAGTCAATAAGGGAGTTTAAAGCCAATTTATTGCCTATTTTACCTAAAATCCGGGCTGCATGGATCTGAATTTCAGGGTTTTCATGTTTAAGAGCATCAATTAAAGGCCCTATGGATTGTTCGTTGAGTTTTATGAGTACATCTTCAACGTTTTTTCTAACATCATAGTCTTCATCTATTAACTTCTCTATTAGTTTGTTAATTTGCTGTTTTGACATTTCCATTGGAAACTATCCCCTTATCATAAATTAGATTTAAATTCTATTCCATAATTCATCTTTTGAAAGCATAGTTATACGTACTATTATTTCTTATCATCTAATTTATTTTCTATCTTATTTTTCAATTCACGGGCTTCTTTGAAGTTTTCATCCAATTTAAGTGCATTATCAACTGATATTTGAGCTTCCTCATATTCTTTTAATTTTAAACAATTCTTAGCCTGGAGATATAAGGCAAATTTATAGAATGCATCGTTTTTCTTTTCATATCGGGCTAAGAAAAATTCAAAAACCTTTTTTGATTCTGCATACTCATCCATAAGCTGAAGGACATAACCTTTATTATACCAAGCTAGATTATCACCAGGATCCCTTTGTATTACATTTTCAAATGATTCTAGAGCCATTGGATAGTCGTGCATTTCTAAATGAGCTACAGCTTTACAATTCCAAGCAGGTAAATATTTTTTATCGATGTTCAGTATTGTTTCCAGAACTTGCAGAGATTTTTCATATTCACCTTTTTCAAATAACATAACAGCTCTTTTATAGAATAAATTCACATCTTTGCTGGCCATTTAAGTTCACCTCATAAATTAATTTCATAATTTCAAATTAGAGGACTATTATCATTTTTTAAGGAATTTTATGGCAAATAGATAAAGAATTATATTTCATCTATGCCCTTGTATTTATTAAATATTATTCTATTATCTTTCTTCAGAACCTTAAAAGATTTAATACAAAATAATACAAGAATCAATAGATGATAAAAGTAACCTTATCTGATATCAGCATACAAGTAATTAAATACACATTCAACACCAGGTTTTTTTTAGCTAAAATGTGCCGAAAAATTCCTATCCTGGCGGGAATAGTAGATAAGCTCTTTTTTGATGGTGATGATATACAAGTTATCCCCCGGGATGGTACCATAAATGATAGCAAAAAAATTTCACAGAAGATTGCAATTAATGAATCTATTCCTTTAATTGATGATACAGTTCTTCCCAGTCAAGTCTTAAGGGAGATGATAAAAGGATCCAGATATCATTTCATTATGGATTTTTGTATTTGTCGTAAGTCCAATGGCTGTGAGGATTATCCTCAGGATTTAGGATGTTTATTTTTGGGTAAAGGAGCTAAAAAAATCTCTTCTAAATTAGGAAGAATGGTTTCCCAAGAAGAAGCACTGGAACATATTTGGAAATGTCAGCAAGCAGGATTAGTGAGCATTATAGGTAGAAATAAGATAGATAGCGTATGGTTAAATACAGGACCTAAAGAAGATCTTCTATCCATCTGCCACTGCTGTCCTTGTTGTTGTTTATGGAAAATGACCCCAGAACTTCCTCAGGATATAGCTAAGGTTTTTCTCCCATGGTGGGAGTGGAAATAACATTAAATGAGGAAAGATGCAATGGATGTGGATTATGCGCCCAAGGAATATGTTTTCTAGATGCTATAACATTGAATGGTAAAGCCATAAGAAATTCAGAAATATGTAGGATATGCGGACGTTGTGTGGAAATATACCCCCAAAAAGCATTAACCATTAAAATTAAGGATGACGCAGTAAAAAAATCCATTGAAAGAATAAAACCCTTAGTAGATATACAATCAGAATAATGGGATATTGATATTAGTGTATTAAAATTAATTCTAAGTTATAAGTTATAACTTATATGTGAATACACCCTTACTCTACTTAATTTATCATGGGGGCATGTTGGATTAATTCATCCTGCTTATGAAATTTTTAGCTTTCTGGATCTTCTCCTGGGAAATGGGTCCTGGTGGTTTAGTTTTAATTTATAGAACGCCTTTTGTATTTAATTCTCCTGAAAAGTCTTTAAAATTCAATTTAACACTTATAATGATTTAAATATTTAATTCCATGGTACCTTCAAAAACTTTAGTAGCGCTGCCTTCCATAAAAGCACCTAACTGATTGTCTTCCTGATAAATGGTAATGTTCAGCTCTCCTCCGGGTAAATGTACCTGGACATCTTCATCTAAAAGCCCTAATCGGTAACCTGCTATTACAGAGGAGGTAGCTCCTGTTCCGCAGGCTAATGTTACACCACTACCTCTTTCCCAAGTTATCATCTCCACTTCGCCTCTACTCATTATACGGATGAAGTGGGCGTTGATTCTTTCAGGGAATAATTCATGGTATTCTATCAAGGGACCGATTTTCTCCAGGACTATTGTATCCAAATCATCGGTAAATGTAACAGCATGAGGGTTCCCTACGCTTAAAACGGTTATTTTAACTGGATTTCTATCTACTATGATTTCTTTATCGATAAACTCTTCTTCGTCAGTTTTCATTGGAATTTCAGGTGGGTTAAAGGTAGATAAACCCATATCAACTCTGATGGAGGTTACTTCCTTATTATCCACTTTCAATGAGAGTTCTTTGATATCCTCCATGGTCTCCACCAACATCTTAGGGGAGTGTATTATGTTTTTTTCAAATACATATTTAGCAAAACAGCGGATACCGTTTCCGCACATCTCTGCTTCACTTCCATCGGCGTTGAATATCCTAAATCTAATATCTGCATTTTTTTTATTGGAGGGGTTTACGAATATCACTCCATCGGCACCTACGGAAAAACCCCGGGTACATAGTTCTTTTGCTACTTCTGATTTTTTATTTTCTGGAATGATTTCTGATTCAGATTCGTCTATCATTACATAATCATTTCCTAAGCCATGCATTTTGCTGAAATTTAAATTAATATTCATTATGGGGCCTCTTTGATGGTTTTAATAAATATGTCATATCTTTTATAGGATTGTTATTTCAATAACCGGGGCGGTATGTTCTGTTTGTAAAGTAGATCAGCGAATGTTTCCCTTTCTCGAATGATTTCTGAATAACCATCAGTAACCAGCACTTCTGCTGGTCGTGGTCGGGAATTATACTGGGAAGACATGGAAAAAGCGTAAGCACCAGCATTTAGTATGGCTAAAAGTTCACCTTCTTCTAATCCTGGTATGGGTCGGTCACGTGCAAACAAATCACCAGATTCACAGATGTTACCGGCAATATCTATTTCCTGAGTGGCTTCTGCCAGGGGATTACTTGCAGAAACTATGTGATGATAGGATCCATACATGGTTGGTCTCAATAATGTATTAAAACCGGCATCTACCCCTGCAAATTTACGATAACTTTGTTTAATGGTGTTAACTCTGGTCAAAAGATATGATGCATCTCCTACTATATATCTTCCTGGTTCCAGGCAGAGAGTGGGATTGCCCATATTGTATTGGTATAATTTGTCCTTGAAAAGCTCAACTATTTCCTTTGAGAATTTTTCCATATTCAATAAATTTTCCTGGGGTTCATAGGGTATTCCCATACCACCACCGAAATCAATGAATTCAAACTGAATCCCTAATTCTCGGTAAATATGTCCAGCAACATCCATTAAAGTCCTTACAGCAAGTTTAAATGGTTCGGGATCGAGTATTCCTGATCCTATGTGGCTATGAATTCCTAATGGTTTAAAACCCAAGTTTATGGCTTTTTCATATACGTATACAGCTTCTTCCTCCATTATTCCGAATTTACTCAGATCTCCACCGGTTATGCAGTGATCATGATGTCCTGCTCCAACACGGGGGTTTACTCTAAAGGATATTTCCTGTCCTTCAGATCCAGGTAATTTGGAAAGTCTTTCCAGAGTGGATATAGAATCTAAATTAATTCTAACTCCAGAAGAAAGAGCGAATTTTAATTCATCATCGGTTACATTGTTCCCGGTGTAAAGAATTCTTTCTGGACTGAAACCAGCTAGAAGAGAGGTGTATATTTCACCAGGGGAAACAGCATCGATACAACTCCCCTCTTCTTCTAATATACGCATTACTGCCAGATTGGTGTTGGCTTTACAGGCGTAATAAATTTTAAAATCATTATATTTGCTTGAAAAGTTCGTATAAAGTTTTTTATAATTCTCTCTTATCCTGTTTTCATCTAATACGTATAGGGGAGTTCCATACTCCTCGGCTAGTTCTAGGGCATCTTTTCCTCCGATGCTTAAATTTCCTTTTTCATTTGTTTTCAGGTTAAAATTCATCAAAATCCTCCAGAGAAGATAAATAATGTTATAGATTTATCGTAATTATAGTATAAAAACCTTCACATGCCTGAGACCCTCCAGCAGTGTATCTTTTTAACCAAGCAGCTAATGAATTCACCAATGCATACATCGTTTGTTAATCTTCGGAGTGATATTAAGTTCTATACTGCCAAGATTAACTTTAATTGGATTTAAAAAGCATAATAATATTATTGAAGATGTAGAGAATGTTTAAAAAAAGCATAAAAGGTGTATTGAGATAAAGGTAGCAAAACAGATCATCACATCTCAATGATATTGCATAAATCATGGAATACGCTGATTATCAAATAGAAATTTTAAACATAGAATTTTATAAAAAAATAGAAAATCGAATTAAAATCTATTTTAATCCGAATATTTACTCAACACATCATTCAGAGCACGGATTACCATATCAATATGCTCTTTTTCTATTATAAGGGGTGGTAAGAAACGTAAAACTTTTTCTGCTGTACAATTCACCAGAACACCACGATCACGCATATCATTTACCAAATCTACGCAGTTGAATCCCAATTCTATACCCAGCATCAGACCAATCCCCCGCACTTGTTTTATGATATCATATTCATCTTTTAAATTTTCCAGTTGAGATTTGAAGTAACCACCATTTTCTTTGGTTTTAGAAAGAATATCTTCATCCAAAATCACATTTAAAGATGCTTTAGCGGCTGCGCAAGCCAAAGGGCCGCCTCCAAAAGTGGCAGCATGATCACCTGGCTGGAAAGCACTGCCCACTTCTTTAGTGGCTAATATAGCTCCCATAGGAAATCCACCAGCTATGCCTTTAGCCAATGCGGCTATATCTGGAATAACATGGAAAGTCTGGGATGCGAACATTTCACCAGTACGTCCCATACCAGTTTGTACCTCGTCGAATATGAGTAGTATCCCTTTTTCCTGACAAATATCCTTTAAATTCTTCAGATAGCCCTCAGGTGGTAATACTACTCCTCCCTCGCCCTGCACGGCTTCCACTAAAACAGCAGCTGTTTCATCTGAGATTGATTTATTAATGGCATCCAAATCTCCATAAGGGACATGTTTAAAACCAGGAGCTAAAGGTCCGAAACCCTTTTGATACTTTTTCTGTCCAGTAGCAGCTAGGGCGGTCATAGTACGGCCGTGAAAAGAATTATCCATTACAATTATTTCTCCTTTACCCATATATTTCCGGGCGAGTTTAATGGAACCCTCCACCGCCTCAGCGCCGCTGTTGCAGAAGAAAGCCAGGTCATGTGGGGAAACATCCACCAATAATTTGGCAAGTTCCACCTGTTGCTGGGTATAATACAGGTTAGACGTATGTATAAGTTCTCTTGCTTGGTTGCAGATTGCTTCTGCCACTTTAGGATGGGCATGGCCCACGTTGTTCACTGCAATACCAGCTAAGCAGTCTATATAGCTATTTCCTTCCACATCCCACACTACGGCTCCACTTCCTTTTTTAAGGGCTAATGGCTGCCGTCCGTAGGTTTGCATTACGTATTCCTTATCTAACGCCATTATTTCTTCTGTATTCATATTATCACCTGAAAAAATTGAGAAAGTAAAATTTCAATTATATTTAAATAATAATAAATTTCAACTCTACCATCTGTAAATTATTTTAATTTAAATAATCCTTTCAATTAATTAATAATAGAATTTATCTTAATATATCTAGTGGTGAAAAAAACATGAAAAAAGCCATAATTGAAACAGAAAAAGGAAATATAGAGCTGGTGTTATTCGATGAAGAAGCACCTAATACCGTAGCCAACTTCGAAAAATTGGCTAATTCAGGATTTTATAATGGTTTAACCTTCCATCGGGTGATCCCCAATTTCGTCATCCAGGGCGGATGTCCCCGGGGAGATGGTACCGGAGGACCAGGTTACACCATAAAATGCGAGATCAATCCCCATAAACACGGAAAAGGCGCCCTATCCATGGCTCATGCGGGTAAAGACACTGGTGGGAGTCAATTCTTCATAACCCACAGTCCTCAGCCCCATCTGGATGGTGTTCACACGGTTTTTGGTAAAGTGACCAAAGGTATGGATGTCGTAAATAAAATAGAAGCAAATGATGTAATGAAGAAAGTTACCGTTATCGATGAATAGATAATATTAATTTAATTTACTTTTTAAGTTGATCTGGAAATATTCAGTTGGTGAGCTTATTGGAAAATAGACAGTTAGGAAAAAAAGAGAACCAAAAATTGTTATTCATTAGTTATGTAGGGAGTATTCTTACATACGTCATAGGATTATATTTCATAACACTAGGGTATATCCTGGCGTTTATTGGAACTCTGCCCACTCTGATTTTTGGAATTTATCTAATTAAAAAAGGTTTAAGACGTCATGGGTTAATACTGACTATTTTCTTTTTTGTGTGGATAGTCATCTACTATTACTATCTGCCCCACTGAGTTTAATAATTTTATATTTTATTTTTTTAATCTAAATTCCGCATTGATAGGTCATTACATAATATATTTTCCACGGTTCCTAGTAGATATTCTACGGGAACTTGAAAACCTTCTTGGGTCTTTAGATAACGGCAACCGTTTTTTTGAAAGACCTGATAGACTTTGAATATTTTATATGGAACAGTTGAACTCTTCATGGTTTTATTATACCAGAAGGTTGCTAAAGGACAGGCCAGGGGCATGACCACTAAACTATCCTTTTTAACTTTTAAAGGATGTGTTTTTACCTCTAAAAAATCCCCAGAACAGGCGAAAGGAGGTTCATCTTCTTCTAATTTAATGATGATGTTCGTTTCTTTCTGATGGGTGGGGGATAGTTGTTTTTCTAAAAACTTAGTGGAGATAGCTTCCAATTGTTCATTAGTAAAAGTATGTTGGTCTAGTTCTTCTCTTACACCAGCTTCCAGGGTTTCGGTAAGTCTGATCCAAGCCTCAACTTCTTGACAGAGAGCTACCTTCCTATTAGTCCGCATAGGGCATTTCCAGCAGTATTTTTCCCCCAATATCTTCATTATCCTATTATAATATTTCTTGGAGGTCTCCTGAAATTCATTTAGGGCATCGTTTAATTCTCCCATAATAGATCACAGTATTTTATGATAGTTTATCCATAAATTCGATTTTTAAGTTCGATGATATTATGTCACATAAATTACAATGACGAATATATTCTGATATACTTATTTATGATAACCATTATATTTTATTTAAGTGCATAATGGGGTTATTAACATGGACATGGAAGATAAAAAGGCAGGAAAAGTATGTGTAATTGTTCTTAATGGAAGATTAGATGCATATTCCTCAAATAAGTTGGACGATAAGATTAATTCACTTATTGATAATGGCTGCCAGGAAATGGTTATCAATTTTGAGGGTGTGGATTATATTAGCAGTTCTGGGCTGCGAGTAATCCTATCAGCTGTAAAACAACTTCGTAAAAATCAAGGGGATGTTAAACTAGCTTGTTTAAAACCTTATGTGATGGAAGTATTCGATATTTCCGGTTTCACACAACTATTTGAAATTTATCCAACCGAAGAAGAAGCCGTTAATAGTTTTTAAATGGTGGATAGATGAAAATCAACACGGCCCAATTATTTTTAAAATATTTAGAAAAGGAAGGAGTAGAATATCTTTTCGGAGTACCGGGAACAGCATTAGTACCTATATACGACGCTTTAAATAAGCAAAAAGCTATTAAACCCATTTTATCCAAACATGAAGAGGGTGCAGCATTCATGGCAGATGGGTATGCCCGTATAAGTGGAAATATTGGGGTTTGTTACGGTACATCTGGCCCGGGAAGTACAAATCTTGTTACGGGAGTAGCCAATGCGTATATGGATGAGGTTCCTTTATTGGTTTTAACTGGACAGGTATCCACTCGAGTTTATGGAAAAGGCACATTTCAGGATTCAACCAAAGAAGGGGTAGATTCAGTGGCCATGTTCGATCCCCTGACTAAATTCAGTGAAATGATAATTTCTAAATATAAAATGCCAGAAACTCTAAGAGAAGCAATAAGGATAGCAACCAGTGGTAAAAACGGCCCGGTGCATATCAGTTTTCCTAAAGATATCATGATGGAAGAGATAGAAGAAACATTATTACCTCATGGTTCTTATAAGGTTGAATCAAACTATTTCGACAGAAAACTGGTTATAGATGCCACGGAAAAACTGGTTAACGCAGAAAAACCCGCCATGTTATTGGGTTATGGTGTTATAAAAGCTAATGCTACCATGGAGGCATTGGAACTTGCTGAAATGTTGAACATCCCTGTAGCTACCAGTCCCAAGGCTAAAGGAGCATTTCCAGAAGATCATCCCTTATCTCTGGGAGTATTGGGATTCAGCGGTTCTCCTGCTGCAGAAAAATACCTGAGAAGTGATGTGGACGTGCTACTAGCTCTGGGAACCAGTTTCAATCAGGTGACTACTTCATCATGGGATCCTGAACTGGCACCCAGCAACTGTTTAATTCATGTGAATATCGATCCTGCAGAGATCGGTAAAAACTATCTGGCTGATATCCCACTGGTAGGGGATTGTCAAGCTGTAATAAATGAGATATCCTTCAGAGTTTTAGGAGAATTACATAAACAAGACCCCTGGAAAAAAAGATCATTTGAAAATATTATTAAATTTAAAAAGGAAACAGGCATTTTCTTAGAGGAAGAGAAAATGCACTCAAAAACAGTTCCAGTTAAACCTCAGGCTTTAATGAGGGAGCTTCAGGAAGTTTTACCTGACGATGCTATTGTATTTGTAGATACGGGAAACCATATTGGATGGGCCATACATTATCTACAATTCAAACAACCAAATATAATAATGCCATTTGGACTGCTTACCATGGGATATGCAACCGCTGCAGCCATCGGAGGGAAATTAGCAGCTCCAGATAGGCCAGTTATAGCCATTGTAGGGGATGGATGTTTCCAGATGAATGGTATGGAAGTGGCCACTGCGGTTAACCATGATGTGCCTGTGGTTTGGATCGTGCAAAATAATTCCATGCTGGGACTGGTGCATGAACTTCAAAAATTCAGTCTGGGAGATAAAACGGTGTCTACCACCTATAAACAAGTTAATATTGCCCAAATTGCTCAGGGCTTAGGAGCAGAAGGGTATCGTATAAAAAAACCAGGTGAACTATCAAAAATTTTACCTAAAGCCCTAGAATCTGGTCTGCCTACGGTTATAGAGGTTATAATTGATCCTGATGAGGTTCCACCTATAAAAGGGTTCGCAGAGGGAGATAAAAAATACCAAGAAAGATTGGATTATCTATAGCTGAATTTGAACAATTCTTAATAGGTGGTTATAGGGTTTAAAAAATGGTATCTATTACTATAGAACTTTTGATGGATTTATTAGAGAAGATCAGCGTAATTCTGGTCATCGCCTATCTTATCACACGTACCCGTTTCTTCCATGAAATACTGGATAAGAAATTCACCCGTAAAAATATGATTTTATTTATTCTGTCCTTTGGATTTATATCTATATTCGGAAGTTACTCTGGTATAGTCGTCGATGGTGCGATGGGTAATGTCAGAGACCTGGGGCCAATGATCGCGGGTCTGGTGGGAGGCCCTATTGCTGGAGTTGCTGTAGGACTAATCGGCGGCCTCTATAGATATTTCTTTATAGGGGGAATTACAACTTTGCCCTGTTCATTAGCCACTATTTTCGCTGGTTTATTCGCTGGGATTATTTACCTTTTGAATAGAGGTAAATTCATTGGCATATGGGGGGCTGTGATATTCGCTGTGGCCATGGAGGCTTTTCACATGATTTTGGTACTTCTAATAGCCCAACCCTATTCGGCTGCTCTGGCCATTACCCAGGAAGTATACATCCCCATGATAATCTCCAATGCAATGGGGGCTTTGATTTTTGCTATTTTCATTAACAACCTTAATAAGGAAAGGGAAACCGCAAGAGAAAGGGATGAATATTTTGATGAGTTGACAAGGAAGAAATACGAATTGGAAATAGCTCATGAAATTCAGGATAGCTTCTTACCCCATGAAATGCCTCATTTAAAAGGTTACGATATCTATGCTATTAATATTCCTGCAAAAGAGGTAGGGGGAGATTTTTATGACTTCATACCCTTATCAGAAGGAAAAATAGGAATAACTATAGCGGATGTGTCTGGTAAAAGTGTTCCAGCAGCTCTTTTTATGGCGGTTTCCAGGACGGTTCTTAGAGCAAAAGCTACCAGTAATTGTCATCCTTCACAAGTAATAAAAGAGGCTAATGAGCTTATAACATCTGATTCAAAAAAGGGAATGTTCGTTACCCTGTTCTACGCCATACTGGATTTAAAAAATAAAACTATGAACTATGTAAATGCAGGACATAATCCTCCGGTGATGTTCATAAGGAAGATGGGAGATCTTGAATGCTTAAAAACTAAAGGTATTGCTTTAGGCGCAATTGATACCATGGAGCCCGAGGAGAAGGAAATAAAGCTGGAAAAAGGTGATGTGATAGTTTTCTACACAGACGGCGTAACTGAAGCAATAAATGATAAAGAAGAATTATTCGGTGAAAAAAGACTTTATAAGCTGGTAAAAGTTAACAGTGACCTATCTGCAAAGGAAATTGTTGATAGAATCAAAGATGAGGTCATCGATTTTTCCAAAGGCCTCTCCCAATTTGATGATATCACTCTGATGGTGTTAAAGGTGGATGATCAAAAGAAAAATAAAATGAATTCCTTCGAAATATAGATAGATTGGTTGTAGTTTAAAATAATAGAAAAAAATATAAAATTCGAAATTAAAATCCTAAGAAAATAGCTTAATCGATGATTAGAATGGATGAACAGGTTCAGTTACAAGTAAGTGGGAAATTAGACAGCTTATCATTAATATCCCAATTCCTGGTTAATAATCTTCAAAAATTTGGTATGGGAGATCATGATCTGTTCCAAACTCAAATAGCAGTAGATGAAGCGATAACTAATATAATAGAACATGGTGAACTGGCAGAACAGAATAAAATAATTATAAAATGTAAAAAAGAAGGAAATAAGATATTAATAATTATAGAAGATAAAGGAAAACCCTTTGATCCTACTAAATTAGCTGATCCTGATATTACAGCACCCATACATGAAAGAAAAACCGGAGGTCTGGGTGTTTATTTCATAAAAAAATACATGAACCAGGTTGAATATGACTATAGGGATGGAAAAAATATACTCACCATGATAAAAAATTTATAAAGATATTTATTTTAAAGTTTTCATAAGCCCGGATTTCCTAGCATAATGGAATAAATAGAGCTGTACATAACCCGCGTATTTACCATATTCCTCCCTTCCAAACAGCCGGATTTTTGGCACGGAAACATCCTTTCCATCGAAATACAACTGACAAATGATTCTTTTTATCCATACATCCACCGGGAATGCCTCACCCCTACCGAAACCATAGAGAAGTATGCAGTCAGCAACTTTAGGACCTACACCCGGTATTTGCAGTAAAGTTTGAAAAGCTTCATCATAATCCATCTTAGCTATTTCATCTAAATCTATATCCTCAATAACCATCCTGGAGGCTTCCTTGATGTATTTACCCCGGTACCCTACACCACAGGCTTTAAGGTTGTTTACACATTCTTCCAAGTCTTTCTCTCCTCCACACAATTCCAACTCCTCTACTTCATGCTCCGGCACTTCTAAGATTTTATATGGGCTGGGAAAGGAAAAGTAGTCACCAGAGGAGAATCGGTATTTATTCCCCCATTTTTTCTCCATCTGCCTAATAGATCTGCTCCAGCGGATAATGGAATTATTAGCTGAAGATATGGAAGATATTAAACATTCAAAGGGATTATGGGCTTTAAAGATTCTTAAACCGTGGCAGAATTCTATAGTGGGATTTAATTTAGGATCTGTTCCTAAGAAGGCATATAGGCTATTTAAATCATCATTTAATCCAAAAATATCGAATAAACTTTTTTTTATTTTATTTCGCCCAATTTCTTCGGATGATTCTATTTCAACATCCAATGGACCATCCTCATCAAGAGATGAGTTGCGAATTTTAACCAGAAATGGTTGATCATCTACCATTATCAGTTCCTCGAAAAAACCATTATTTATTTTCCAGGCGGGTTGGGATGTCTGCCCACTGTTCATGGTCAGGTCAAGATTTATAGGTCCGGGGAAATCGGCACTGTTAATCTGGAATTGATCTATCATTTTTTATCTCAGTTGTCTTTTTCATCTCGGGCCATGGCCAGTAATATCTCATCAGAACGATGCACATCATAGTATTTGAAATTGGTTATGAAGTGTTCTAGATGTTTTCCACCTTTTTCTGTCAGATGAAATTGTTCTAATTCTTCAATGATTAGTTCATGTTCTTTTAATGGTTTTATGAGAATGTCGAATTTATTTTCAAAATCATAAATTCTTATACAAGTGGCTTTAAGTTCACTGAGCACGGGAATGTAGTTATCAGGATGAAAAGCTTCATGAAGGGATTTTAATATTTCACCACGTTTTTTGGGACTTTCACCCCATAAAATGTAAAGTATCCAGTTTCTGAAGGCCATTAATTTGTTTTCTTCCCAACAAGCTTCCAGTGGCAGTTTATATTTATCTGAATAATCCTCTTCACCTCCTTTTCGGGCGGAAATAGCTTCTCTAAGTAAATCTACAGCATCTATAAAAATCCCTGCGGCAACCACCAACCCGATAACGGCATCGACAAAGTAGATACCATTAATTGCAAAAATAGCACCTAATATGACTGAAAATCCAATATAGATATGGTTTTTTGAATCGACTGACTGGGATATCAAGGTTAAACTATTAGAAATTTTACCCACGAACCTCTGGTAGTAGAAGAGAAATACCGCGGCTAATATGGCAATCATCTCTACAGCAATGACTAGATAGGGTAGAGTGATTGGTTCAGCATTCCCTGCTAGAGATGCTAATATGTGGGTTATGGAGTCGTATCCAACACTGATGGAAGCTATGAATAATCCAAAAATTACCAGGAAGGTACTAAGATTCTCTCGATGATATTTTATCCCCAGCCATACCAGAACCGCTTCGACAGTGTCCATGGTGGCATCTGTACCGTCTGCGATTAAACCCATACTTCCACTGATCAAACCAGCACCCAGTTTCAGCAGAGCTAGGAAAGCATCTAAAAATGTGGTGTTCTTGGCTGTGGCAGATGGATTTAATTCACTATCCAGTGATTTTGCCTCTTTTAACATATCTTCTTCTAATTTTAGGGCCTTTTTCGAACCTTCCTCGGTTAATTCATATTTTTCCTGGGAGTTTAATTTAACCCAGCCCATTTCAGTAAGTTTGTCTATTTCAGCCTGGGTTCCGTGAATGTTTTTCCCGGTTTCTCCATCTTCAATCCGGGAACGTAGTTTTGCAAAATTAAAAAAAAGTCTTTCCATCAGGGGTTGTCCTTTACCGGGCAGTTGCTGATACCAGATCAGTGAAATAAAGAGCATAGATTTCTCTGATAATTTCCACATGTTCAGTGGGCCTTCCTTTAAAAGAGCCATCATTAAAAATTTATCAAATCCTAAAACTGGTTTTACAACGTTATTGTGAGTATGAAGTTCTTTGGTCATTCCAATCGGCCTGTCTGTTAGTCAATATTTTCTAGTTTATATGCATTTGCTATAATATATAGTATTTTTGAACAGAAAGTATTTACATTGAAAGTTAATACAATAGTTTGATCAAAGGTATTAAATCGGAGATTAACATGGTTAATTCAGATGGTATGGATTTATCAATGGATACCAAACGATTAGAGACATTGGTGGATGGTATATTTGCCATAGCCATGACTTTGTTAGTTTTGAGTTTGGTTGTGCCTCAAATTAACGGCCCATTGTCCAATCAGGCTATTGAAAATACGCTTTATCAGTTATTGCCTAATTTAACTGCGGTGGTTATGAGTTTTCTTCTTCTGGCGATTTTTTGGAATATACATCACCGAACCTTTAAACATATAAAATATGTGAATGGGACAATACTCTGGAGTAATATCATCTTTTTATTATTCATAGTTTTAGTTCCTTTTTCATCATCTTTAGTGGGTGATTATGGTGATTATTCTATCTCTCATATTATTTTTAATTTAAATCTCCTGGGAATAGCGTTATTTCTGTATCTTAACTGGTTTTTCGCTGAAAAAAGTGAATTTATTCATGAAAAAGTTGATAAAAGCCATATAATCATGATAAAAAGAGTTAATGCGCTTTTTATTATCATCGCATTATGTGCTTTAACACTTTCAATCGTCATACCCCACTGGAGCGAGTGGATGTATTTATTGATCATACCCTTGGAATATGTTATAAAAAGATTCCCGGAAAAGAAATGATTATCAACTTATTTAAGCCATTCCTAACTTACCTAACCCATTATATACTATATAAATCCCTATAATTATGAGAAAAGCAGCGACTAAATAATTTCCATTGTTGGTTATCCAAGTATTTACTGGTTTCATTACTTTTTCACCCGTTTTTGGTAAAAGAAGGAAGAAAATTAGGGGTACTTCTATTACTACGAGTGTTATGATAAGTAGAACTACAATGGCAGCTGCAGCTGGTACTAATCCAGCATCAGCAATTCCAATCTGTCTTGCAGCGGCCAATACAAATATAGCGGTACTGAAATTAATTAAGAATGTTAAAAAACCTACGGTGAAGTAACGTTTCATTTTATGTAAATTACTGGCTGTATCTTCTACCTGGAGATATTTTAATAAGGCACCGCCATGATTATCACTTTTTTTACCGAATATATTCCTAATACCAAGGAGAACCAGTAGTGCACCTAGAAACATATCTATAGCGGCTAGAGTACTCGGGTCTGTATGTCCGCTTGATGTGAGTGAATTGCCCAGTAATATACCAATGAATACTGTGATGAAAAATACTATAATTGCTCCAATATAAAATGAAAGACCAGCCAAGCGAGGTTTATTAGTCAAAGACATCATAATCAGAAAAAAAGATAATGCAGTTGGGCTAACCGCTGCAGCCCAGGCCAGAGGAATAATCTGAATTACAAGTTGTGATGAGTCCATAATGATGCCACCTACAGATAAATAATGTTAGGGATCTGTTTTTATTTATAATTATGTATCTATTTTTTGAGATAGGAATCAATTTCCCTGCTTAGGGACAAGGTAAGTTCTTGATACTTATTTAGTTCCTTAGCGGATTTTAGTTTTAAATCAGCCTCATCAGGTAATCCTCTTTCAGCAGCGTTTAATGATTCTGAATAAGAAACTAAAGAACTATGAAAGATAATTAAAGCATTGAAAATTTTTTGTTGCAGTGGAAGGCATTTTGATGGGGGATTGAGTTTCTCATATATTGAAAAGGTGTTTTCCACGTGCTTTCGCAGAGTGTCTAAATTACGCTGAGCTTCTCGTAGGCTGATTTCGCCTTTAGATTTTTGGTTCATTAACCCCCTTAGTGAAAGTAATTGGACGCCTGTCTGTTGTAAAGCAATTTTGCTTTTTTTAAGGAATTGACGTTTGGTTAAGCCGAACATTCTAGGCTCCTGTTAACAAAACAATTATTCATTTTCGTCTATTACTTTTTGTACTAGAGCAGAATCTACATATGCCCTTACTTCTACTATTAAATTATTTTCGAATTTAAGAATCCAACAATAAGTATTATTAAATGGAACTCTGTTTAGAGCTGTTGAAAGTGATTTCATTTCCACAACAGCATTATTATCCTTAACCAGTATATTTGTTACCTTTAAAACCACTCCTTCCTCGAGTATTTTGTTTAAACGCTGGAATGTACTGGATATGAAGTCTTGTTTGTTGTGATATGTACCAGCCAAGGGGTGGGTGCCCATAACTTTCCATTGAACATCATCTGCAACATGTTCAAAGAAACGTTCATTTTCGCCTATTTCAAGATAATTAAATAGGTTTTTCACTGTTTGCTCTGAAATTGACATATTTTCTCATAATTCCATTTGATTTGAAATGATAAAAAATTTTCGTTATTTAAAAATTAATCCATAAATTAAGATTATTAGTAGTTATAGTTATGGACAGATTCTAGGTTCAAAATAAATCTTAGCGTTAATATAATTAAAAGTTTTTAAAAAAAATTTTATCCATATTAAATGAATAAACGGTTCATTAGGTAAAACAGGTTCATTAGGTTTCCTAAAAATAGAATTATTCAATAAGTAATGGGGATTGAATTTCATTAAGAATCTGTAAAAAAAAGTATGCAATATTTTTGCTATCACTATATAGAGCGACCTATCAGAATTTATGATTCCAAATAAGAATCGAGTTTTTGACTTATATTGGCATATATTTGCTTTGTTACACCTACTTTCCTAATAAAATCATTAGAATATCTTATGTCTCCTCTTCGTGGGTTATCTTCCCGCATTACGTACATACAAATAGCGGTTATGATCATCATAGGGTCTGTTTTTCGGCCTTTACCACCTCGATATAACTTCCGGAAATCGATTTTTGAGATGATTTCTCGGGCTCGATCTTTCTGTCCACCACCTACTGGCATCAGGACTTCGTCTCCTTCCTCTTTTTTTGTTAAAACCATGGTGGGGCTGTGTCCGGTCATCATGAAGTTACTGGCTACGATACTTAAAAGAGCCATTTTCTCCTTTAATCGGAAATCTTCCTGGGGAGATTTTTCACTATAGGATTTATATCTCTCATATTTTTTTATTTTTCTTTCCAAAAGTTCAATTTTTAATTTATCATCATGGAAAATGTGTTTTCTTCTCTGCAAATCTGTCGCCTTGTTTCAATCAATATCTATATTTTAATTGCTGTTCTCTGTTTTTGAAGTTTAATTAATTTTTCTTGTTTTTAAATGATAAACATGAAATTTTTTAATTAATTAATTTTTCTAAGAAATCATATCATACCCGAACCACAACATCTCTTTCCTTCAAGAACTGCTTAACCATTGGCACGGGATACTCATTGAAGTGGAATATACTGGCAGCTAAGGCAGCATCTGCTTTACCATACTGGAAAGCTTCATATATATGCTCTGGATTACCTACACCACCCGAAGCTATCACTGGAATGTCCAGCATCTCACTCATGGTTCTGGTCAAAGGAATATCATAACCATCTTTAGTCCCGTCCCGATCCATAGAAGTGAGTAAAATCTCACCTGCACCTCTTTCCTGACATTCAACAGCCCAGGCTAATGCATCAATCCCAGTGAACTCACGTCCACCGTAAATACTGCAATCATACCAGCAGTAACCCTTTTCTGTTTCAATAACAATCTTATCAGAATTTTCCCGGGGATTTTCCACATAGCGACGTTTGGCATCAATACCAATGACACAGGCCTGGGAACCGACGATTTGAGAGGCTTCATTTATCAAATCCGGGTTATGAATAGCGGCAGTGTTTGTTGAACATTTATCTGCCCCGGCTTTCAGCATGTTCACATAATCTGCAGGTTTCCTTATACCACCACCTACACAGATTGGTACAAACACGTTTTCAGTGGTGGCCTCAATAACATGAGCCATGGTCTCCCTTCTTTCATGGGATGCAGTGATATCTAAAAAAACTATTTCATCAGCTCCATCCTCGTAATAACGGGTGGCTAGCTCCACAGGTTCTCCAGCGTAGCGAATTTGTTTAAATTCTACTCCTTTCACTACACGGCCATGGGGGACGTTTAAGTCACAGTCCAAACAGGGTATTATTCTTTTAGAGAGCATAATGATTTCTCGTTTCGGTAATTATTCATTTTCTTCTTTATAATCAAGTTCCAGTTGATAAATAAATTAAGGATACTTCAACTTTAGATCATCATAGATAAAAAATATCTATAAATTTTTATTAATATAGTCCCTGTTTAAATGATATTCATGATAAATAATTCGATAATTATGTAACTCCATAATTTAATCCACTAAAATAACAAATCATTTTATTAGAAATCGAAGGGATAATATGAATGATATAGACAAAAATAAAAAAAAGATAACTTCATTTTCAGAAGTAACCAAATTTCATGGCCATGCCTGCCCGGGAATAGCCATAGGATACCGCGTAGCGGAATCAGCCCTTGAAAAACTGAGTTCAGTAAAAGCTTTAGATGAGGAATTTGTGGCTATCGTGGAAAATGATAGTTGCAGTGTAGATGCCATACAAGTAACTGCCGGCTGCACCATGGGTAAAGGTAATCTGATATTCAAAGACCATGGAAAACAAGTTTATACCTTTATAAATAGGAACACAGGAGAAGCCTTACGAATTTCATTAAGTAAAGGATTTGATGAAATAGATCCTAGTTTTTTCAAGGTAAGGGAGAAAGCATTTTCAGACTCCTCAACTGAAGAGGATATAATAGAGTTTGAAAAAATTAAAGAGGAAATGATAAAGAAAATACTGGAAATGCCCCTGGATGAGCTTTTTACAATAGAGAATACCGAGATGGAAATACCGCTAAAAGCAAGTATCTATAAATCGTTTAAATGCGCTGAATGTGGTGAACCGGTCTCTGAACACCGGGCCCGAGTGAAGAATGGTGCTATTGTTTGTATACCTTGTTTTGAGTTTAATTTCTCTTAGAATGAAATTATTTATAAATAATTTTTTTCTATTTAAAAATCCATTTTATGAAAATATTTATAAGAAAAAAATACAGCTATTATAAATAGGATTAAAATTTTTGTTAATTCATCTATATTTTGAATTATTAACTTTTTTAAAGCAAGGGCCTGTAGTCTAGCCAGGAATATGACGTGGGACTTCGGATCCCAAGGTCGGGGGTTCAAATCCCCCCAGGTCCGCATTATAATCAAAAATTAGTTATATAGATTATCTATTCACTTCTACGCAAGTCAATCATTTCATCAGGTCTTTTTTCAATTATACCTTCCTTAATTAAATTATTAATAACCTGGTTAATCCTGCTGATGGCCGGACCACGTGCTATTTTAGCTCCGAAAAGTCGTGATACTTCACGTATAAGCTCATTAGACTCTGTTGCGTATTGGGATTCCAGAACTATGCTTATAGCTACTTTGATTTCTTCTTCACTTATCAGGTCAATTTTGGCCGATGGTTTTCCTGTGCGACGGCGGACTATTATAGGAGCATCTTTATAGTATAAAAAGTCTCCATTTCGGGTGATCTTACCATCCATTAATGCCAATTGGACTGCTTCTTTCATAGTGGCCTGAACACGCCTTCCTGCCCTGCTAAGTCCCCAATAGGTACGTATCCGCTTAACAACCTCATCGTAGTGAATAGGACCTTCAATTTCCACTACATCTATCACAGCCCGTGCAACATCCCCCACTGGCTGATTATGTAATTCTCCGGAAATTTCAATATCCAGTTCACATACAGTATAATCCGGTATTTCTTCGCTAGGGTTTGATGGTACTTCAACATCTTCTAATATTTCTTCTGTGGGTTGTAATATTTCTTCTTCTATCTCAATAGATTCCTCTTCCTCTAAAACTGGTGGGACGAATTCATCTTCACCCCTTTCTTCTAATAATAACTCTTCTATTAATGCTAATAAGCGTTTTTGTACCTCTGAACGGTTCCGGTACCAATCTGGTGACCATAGTCTGATGAAGCGCCAGCCTAAACCTTTCAGTATTTGCTCTCTCAACCGATCCCTATCACGGGCCACCCTACTGGACTGATACATGGGCCCGTCACAAGCAATTCCCAAAAGATAACGTCCAGGATACTCTGGATCCAATATGGCCAGATCTATCCTGAAGCCGGCACAACCCACCTGAGTATGGATTTGGTATCCATGTTCGTTTAAAAATTCGCATATAGCATCTTCAAAGGCATTATCATTACTTTCTGAAAACTTATCTGCCTGTTCTAGAGTTTTATTTTCAGCATATTCCAGGAATACTTTTAAGGCACGAAGACCGAATGGTGAGTTGTTAGTTAGTTTTAAATCCCTACCTCTGAAGTTACTGAAAAGAACACACTTCTCCCGGGCCCGGGTTAATAAGACGTTTAAACGTCTTTCTCCTCCATCCTGGTTAACTGGTCCGAAATTATGACTTAAACGTCCTTCAGAGTCAAATCCATAACCCACGCTAACCAGTATAACATCCCTTTCGTCTCCCTGTATTGTTTCCAGGTTTTTAACAAAGAAATGTTCCTCTTGGTCGTGATTGAAGTATTTTTCCATTTTAGGGTTTAGTTTCAATTGCAGTTCCAGCTCTTCCAGTATGGCCTGCTGCTGGCGTACATTAAAGGTTCCGATTCCTAAACTTTTTTTATCACCGTACTTCTGATAATGCTGGAAAACTGTTTTAATGACTTCTTTAGCTTCTTCACGATTAGTTGCACTTTTCCCCCGGTCATAAACTGTTTCAGGTAAATGTATTAGTTTCAATCCCAGGTCTTCTGCTTCCTGACTGGGGGAAGGATAGATCAAGAGATGATCGTCATAGAATTCCTGGTTGGAAACAGCGATGAGTGATTCATGTCTGCTACGGTAATGCCATCTTAACATTTTTGAGGGGAAACTTCTTTTAGTTAGGTGTAATATGCTCTCCATATCTGCCAGAACGGCTAGATCATAATCATCACTATCCACATCGATAAGGATATCAAAAAAGGTGGTTGGGGGTAATTGACGGGTATCTCCCATTATTACTGCATATTTAGCTCTTAATAGTGCCCCTAATGCATCTTCAGGTTTCACCTGGCTGGCTTCATCGAAGATCACATAATCGAAGCGAAGGTTTCTCACACTGTGGGGTTCCAGATACTGAGCTATGGATAAGGGGCTCATCATAAAACAAGGCTTTATACTTTGAATAATGCCACCGCATATTGATAATAATTTTCTAATGGGCATGTGCCCTCTTTTCCTTGAGAATTCACTTTTTAAAACCCCTAGTTCTGATCGGGGGGATGCGTTGCTTGTAAGAGAAGGCCGGTTCATGTAAAGATTTTCAGCTATTCGGTACCTATTCAGTTTTATGATTTTGGTATCCAGTTCCTGAAATTCTTCAATTCTCTTCTGATGCACATCTCCCACAAAACGAGAGAGTAGGGGCTCTTTTAAAAATAGATCTCGCAGTAGAGCATCCGCGAAATTACCTTCCAGGCAGGGAATAATATCTGGAGACTCTATCTGGTCTTTATCAATTAATTCCACTAGTTTAGGTGCTGTAGAATCCATACATTCTACACGGGAAGAGCTGAAACGGGACCAATTCTGTAATTTGCTCAGTTCTTCTTTTAGTTGGAATATTTCAAAATTTAGTTCATTAATAAGAGTATTAGTAAGCTCATTTTTCCATAAGGAGTTAATTTTGAAGTGTAAGTAACTATCTAATTGTGTAATGATATTTAGAATTTCATGATAATTTTGATGCAGTTCATCGGTTATTCTCTTTATTTCTTTTTGTTCTATGGAGTCCAGTATAATCAGAGTTTTTTCATTAATTTTCCCTTCTTTTAAGGCTTTTCTAAATTTCAGGATCCATTCCGAAATGGTTTTCAGATTTTCTGCCTGACTATTTTCGGCTTTCCAGTGGGAGCCAAAAAGTGATTTGGCTTTTTCATCCTGGGATTTTATATTTAATAGCAGTTGCTGACATCTTATTAGTTGTTTTAAATCTTCCAATATTCTTTCATCATTTTCAGGAGGATTTCCCAGGTATAACTCGCTGATTTTTTTCTTTATCTTTTTGAAATCTCCACTTAGAAATTTCAGGATTTTCTTCTTCTGTCCCTGAAATTCTATTTGTAATTTTTCAATATCTTCGCCTAATACATCATTTTTAAAGTGGTTTAAATCTTTGATATGGGATTTATATTCTTCTAAACTTTTTATTAGTTGATATACTTGTAATTTATCATAATCCCAACTTGGATTAAGTATTAGATCCCTTTCTAGTGATGGAAAGGATGAAATAATTTCAACTGCGGCTATGAGGTGTTCCATTTCCTCAAAGGTTTCAGGAATGTTAACTCCTGATATTTTAGATAATTCTAAAGATTTGTTATTTAGTTTGTCAATAATTTTTAAAGCATCGTCTAGTAAATTTTCAATTTCTTCTTCTTCGGCGGGTAATATGGGATCTGGTTGGGTTAATCTCCAAGGATTGTGTGAAACAGGTTTCACTAGCTTATATAATTCAGTTAATTCTTTAAATTTATTAACTGTCCTTTGCCAGTCCCTTAAGGTACACATGTCCACATTTTCCATGGTAAAACGGGGCATTTTAGACTGTGATCTTTCAAAATAATTCAGGGATCTCTCTTTCACACCAAAAATCTGATAGGGTGTCCACTTTATTTTTTCATAAGGGGAGTGAAGAAGGTTTACATATTGATTAAGATTAGATTTCAACTCCTCTATGGTGTTTAAATCATTTTCTATAGATAATTCCACGGGTTTAGGGTTTCGAAGAACACTTTCTAGCTTCTCCAGAACCTCTTTTTTGTTTGATTTTCGACTGTGCAATTCCAGACAGAACTCACCTAAGCCCACACTATCCAGGCGGTCCTTAACCACCTCTAATGCAGCCATTTTTTCACTAACAAATAGGATGGTGTTCCCACGAGCCAGTAATTCTGCTATAAGGTTTACTATTGTTTGTGATTTACCAGTTCCTGGTGGTCCTTCGACTACTAGATCTCTTCCACATTTTACATCTTCGATCACCGCGATCTGTGATGAGTCAGCATCCATTACATGGTATACGTCATTAGATGATAGTTTCTGATCAACCTGATTCTCCTGGAATCCGGGATCCAATTCTTCATCTGTTGGATCAAATATGGCTTTTATTAGGGGATTCTCCTCCAGGGGCATGTCTTCTGGCCAGCTGGAAGGTTCTAGGTCCTTATACATCACGAATTTAGTGAAACTGAAAAAACCTAAGTAAATTTTATCGACGATTTCCCAAGTTTTCTCTAATGAAATGGATGTTTTAACTTTTTCAAGATATTCTGTAACTCCATCTTTAGTTCGGGGCATCTCAAAATCAGGTATTTCAATTCCTTGCTCTATTAACTTTGATTGTAGGGAAATATTGGGAATTATGTCTTCACCGGTCCAACGTAATTTGAAAGAACCTTTTACTTTTCTTCTTTCCAGTTCAACAGGAATAAGTATTAAAGGAGCTTCTCTAAAATCCGGAGTTCCGTTTTCTTCCTTCCATTTGAGAAATCCCAGTGCAAGATATAAAATATTATAACCCTGTTCCTCCATCACTGATCTTGCGCGCTGATTAATATAAAAAAGACGTCTTTGAAGTTCTGAACCAGTTAAATTAGTGGTTAATATGATCTCCTTATTCTTTTCCAGCGTTTCCTGGTCTGGTGCTGGTGTATCCCATAGTAATGATTTTTCTTCATTATTTACGGCATCTACTCCAATTGCAGGTGATTCTTTTATAGTTGATGTATTATCGGTTTTGATGGATTCTTGACCTTCTGTTGTGTGGTATGCATTTTTTATTATTTGATCTTCACTTTCCAGGTTATGATTTCCATCTTCTTGAAAATTATCTGATGCTTTACTTTTTTCCTTAATATCAGATTCATCTTCACTGAGAAGCTCTGCTTGACCTTCATTTAATCTACTTTCATTTTTTGAATTGGATTCATCTTTGGGGATTGATTCCTCCGTGTAATCCGTTCGAGGAATGAATTGCAGTAGTTTTCTTTTACTTTTTTTTAGAACAAGTCGGTCATATATTTCTTCCAGATCTCCCTCTAGTACTTCAACGGTCATGGTTCTTGGGCGGAAGTTCAGAAGCTGGTTGCGCATGGTCAGGTCCAGCAAGTTTTGCCTTAGAACATTAATTTGTTTGTATATGTCCACCTTGGAAAGTTCGGACATTCATGATACCTCTCATTAATCATTTAAGCCGATATTTTAAATACGGATAATAATAATGGATAATGGTTTATCAGAACTTTATATTAAAACTATTGTTATCTGTATACCAATACTAGACTCTCAATCTCTTTGGATAGCTTCCTTGAAGAACTCTGGAATTAGATTCCTATAAAGGCGGTTGTTTAGTAGCATGCGAAAGTTTCCGTCCAAAATGTAAGTTTCACAGTAATCATCTTCTGCACGCATACCTCTGCCATATGCTTGTATTAGAGTCATAACAGTCTTATAAGCATACCATTTTGGGTCTTTCAGTTTACGTTGGTTAACCTGACGATCTCCAAGGTAAGGAAAGGGTATTTTGTAGATAATCTGGAATTGGCATTTTTCATAGGGTAAATCCACTCCTTCACCCATGGAAGGACTTACTAAAACTAGGTTCTCTTGGCTTTCTTCAAATTTGTGTAATTGATATTCTCTGTTACGGCTATTATGATCTATAAGTCGATTATTTTTAATTTTATCCATAATATACTTCTGACAATTGTAGTTATGAGTATGTATTAAACCTTTTTCATAACGGTGGTAGTCTATAATTTTTTTGAGCACAGGAATGGTTTTTGGTGCAGTTCGTTTAATAGATCGACGTGACATGTTTCCTACCATCTTCAGATGCACTGGACGCGCAGTAGCGGGGAAACTACTCTTAATACTTAATTTATAAGCTTCTTGTGGTTCTATTCCTAGCCATTTGCAAAAAAGATCTGCATCTAGTATGGTGGCACTCATAAAAAGACAGTTATCAGCATGGCGAAATAGCCTATCTTCTGCATAAGAGTCTACTTTCAAGGGTTTAAATGTTATTCCGCCGGCAATTTTATCTACTACCCAATTTTCAGGAGTTTCATCTAGATTGGTTAATAGTTCCAGTAAACGTAGTTTAGTTCGGTTGATACGGTCTGCTTTATTTTTGGGCATTTTTTGCACTGCGATTTCCTTATAAGACTCATATAAAGATTCTAAAAATATTATCCATTCTGCAGGATTTTCATAGGACATCATATTAGGCGGTATGGTCTTTTTAATATCATTTTCCAGTCTCTTATTGTAGATATTAACCTCTAAACGAGCCATTAATTTGTCTTCGATGTTATGAGCTTCGTCTAAAACCATTAACCTTCTTTTACCGAAGTGTTTCACGTAGTTTAATTCCAGTAGGGCATAATCATAATTCATTAATGTCACAGGACTATTAACCGCGGTTGCTTTTTGTTTCCAGTAATTACAGTGTTCTTGGGATCTATAGTAAATGTTGGTGCCGAAAGCATCTTCAAATGCAAATGATCCACCGTCAAAGGGTGATTTACTGATTCCATATTCACATACGAATTTCTGGGTGCGGGGGATGGTTTGACAGGTTCCCATGTCACAACTATTTTCCAGCCCGGTTTCTAGACAAGAAAAGTTTCCACGACCTTTAACTAGAGGATAACCAAACTGACTTCCGTATTGGGATTGTAATTGTTTGGTCATGGTGAGTATGTATGCTGGCTGATATATTCCGGCTAATGTGGTGGCTATGGCGGATTTACCTGTGCCTGTGCCTGCTTCCAGTAGTACATAATGGTAACCTTCATCAAATGCTTTTTTAATCTTGCCTATGATTTCTAACTGGCTTTCACCGGTTTTTCCTTGTCTAGGTTCTGGAAATGGAAAATTTTCGATTATATCTGTGTCTAAATCAGGGTATTTTATTTTTATTTCTTTTTTCCTGGATTTTGGTATGCCGCTGGCTTTAGTAAGTGCGAATCCATCCTTTACACAGACACAGTTGTCTTTGATCATTCCACATTTATTGCAAAAAAAGCCGTTATCCATGGGGATTAATATTGGCATGCTCATATAAATACTATGAAACCAGTATAGATATGATACAAATTTATTTATTTATTTAAAAACCCCAATAAAATATGGTTTTATCATATGTAGGGGTTTATTTTAAGAAATTTAATCAAAGATTATTATGAAGAAAGGAAAATTAATAGGAATTGGTGTTGGGCCTGGTGATGCTGAACTTTTAACAATTAAGGCATTAAATACTTTGAAAAAGGTTGATTTCATATGTTCACCAATATCAGCTTCTAAAAAGCCCAGTTTAGCATTATCCATAGTGCAAAAATATCTCGATGAACGTGATGATAAATATCAGATATTAGAACCATTGTTTCCTATGATAGAAGATGAAGAAGCCCTTCAAGAATATTGGAATGATGCCGCTGCCTTAATCATTGAAAAATTGGATCAGGGCCATGATGTGGCATTTATAACACTGGGTGATCCTACTATATATAGCACTTTTTCTTATATGCAGAGAAGAATCGCAGCAAAGGGGTTTCAGGTGGAAATTATACCTGGTGTGACATCTTTTACCGGATGCGCGGCAACTGCAGGGGTATCTCTTGGCGAAAAGGATGAGATTATTGTCATCGTGCCTAAGGTTGATGATCGGTTGGAGAGGATCCTTAAATATGCAGATACATTTGTGGTGATGAAGACCTCCAGACATTCTGAAATGTTAGAACAAATGGTTAACCAAGATCCCAGAAATAAAGAGGTCATATCAGTTAAAAATTGTAGTATGGAAGATGAAAAAGTAGTTAAGGGGTTTCTTAAGGAAAAAAAATATCTTTCCACCACTATTTTGAAATATAAAAAATAAAGATTATTTTAATTAATTAAAATTAATTTATTATGGAGTTATATGGTTATTCAGCTTATAAGGAAACTGCAATATTCATCATCCATAGTATAGCATTTGATCTCTTCTACACTAATTTCCCTATTGAAATGTTTAGAAAAGACCGCTTCCAGAATTCCAGAATCGAATACACAGGCGGGTCTACCTATTTTTGGAAGGTCTTCACATTCAAAACAGTCGTAAATTCTTATGGTGGTTGGTTCCATCTTTTGTAGTTCAATTCGTCCTAATCCATGTTTCTGCCAGAATGATGTTATGTTTTTGATGAGAACATCTGTTTGAGAACTTTTTAGTTCATCGTAAAATGTTTCACCAATTTTAATGCCGGCGTTATGTAAAATTGGATCGATATTAACTCCTTCTTCCATTAGGGATACTCTTATGGTCCTTAAAATAAATTTGAAGAATTTAAATGGATCATCAGATCGAACTGCTTGCCGATAGAGATAAGTATAATCATCAATATCTTTTTCTAATTCCATTTCCTTTGATAGCTCGCCCAAGTATCTGGATTTGATGAAGAATATTTTTCTACGCCCATCAACAGAATCTGGTTTGTAATCCACTATTCCTGCATTTATAAGATCTTTAAGATGAGCTGAGATAGTAGATTTTGATTTACCTGTCATTAAGACGATATCTGAGCCGTTCAAACCTTTATTCAATAATAATGATAGAATTTTGGTTTTAATAGGGCTGTCTATTACATAAACTCCCGCGTCGGTTCCAAATATTTTTATTTCACCATCATTTAAGGTGTTCCGTTTGACTTTTTTACTTTCCACTTGATTCATTTGTATCTTCTTTTTCATCTGTTAATACTCAATTGATTCCATAATACATCATAATTTGTAATTATTATGTTTATATGTTTATAGAATTTCACCTATATAAGTGGTTCGTATTTTATCGAACCATAAGATTTAAATAAGAAGCTGGCAAATAAAAAAATAGTTCGAACATATACGAATCATTTTTTGGGACTAGAAATTTAAAATTTCAAGAAATTAATTAAAAAATCGAGGTGTTAATATGGAGATAATTAATGAACATAAAATGGGTATTTGTAAAGGTACAGAATTAGAAAATTTAGTTCAGGCGAATTTTAATGGAGAAACTCAGGAAGTTGGAATGTACTTGGCTATGGCCCGACAGGCTCAAAGGGAAGGATTTCCAGAAGTTGCAGAAGTACTCTCAAAGATAGCTATGGAAGAAGCTCAGCATGCGGCTCATTTTGCGGAAATGAATGGGATTATAAAGCCAACCCTTAAAGAAAACTTGGAAATGATGCTTGAAGGAGAAACCATGGCTAATAACGAGAAAAAAGCTGCTGCTAAAAAGGCTAAAGAATGTGACATTGATTCAGCACATGATTTCTTTGATGAAAGTTCCAGAGATGAAGGTCGGCATGCTAACATGTTGAAAGGTATTTTGGAAAGATATTTTTAACTTATTTTATAAAACCCCGGATACGTTGAGGTCATCTCAATGTATCCCCCCTCCCATATTAATGGGGACCAATTAATATTTTTAATTTAAACTCAAATTAAATGATTATTTGTTTTTAATTTTTAATTAAGAGTTATCTAAGAAGTATTTATTTTTATAATAAATAAGTAATATTTTTTAGAAGATATGTATTAATATGACTTCATCCTAATATTACTTTAGGGTGAAATAATGGGATTTTTAGATTTATTTAGAAATAATGCCCCTTACTATAATAAGAAGGGCATTGAACTTTTTAATAAAGGTTATTATCATGAAGCTATTATATTTTTTAACAAAGCCTTGAAAATACATCCGGATGCAGACGAAACCAGATATAACCGAGCGATTACTTTCTGGAAATTGGGAAAATATCAAGAAGCCATTCAAGATTATGATAAAGTATTGGATATTAACCCTTACCATTCAGATGCTTGGTTTGATCTAGGTCTGATAGTGGCAAGTTTTGGTAAAAAAATTGATTCATTAGATTTTTTTAACCAAGCACTGATTTTAAATCCAGATGATGCATTGATCTGGTATATCAAGGGATTTTTATTAAAAAATCTAGAAAGACCAAATGATGCTTTAGAATGTATTAAAATGGCATTAAAGCTGGATCCAGAACTAGAATTACATAAAAAAGCTAAAAATATAATAAAAAATTCATTATAAAATTTAATTTAGAAAAGCATGGCTATTCCTCTT
>JAJFTX010000031.1 GCA_021372715.1 Methanobacterium sp.
GATTGTGGCATAAATCATGTTATAGGGAAAAAAGCAGCAGAAAACAGTGTCGCCGTGGAATTGAATATTAGATATCTATCTAAGACTAGTAGCTATCTGCGTTATAAAGTATTAGCATATTTTAGAGAAATTTTAAAACTACAGAGAAAATATGGTTTTCCCCTGGTCATCACCAGTGATGCCCGTACCATATACGATCAACATAGCCCTCAGGATATAATAGCTTTGACCCACTGTTTCGGTATGGATCGCCAGGAGGCAATAGATGCTTTATCAAAGACTCCTCTTGATATAATAGAAAGAAATAATATAAGGGATAATATAATTGTCGACGGTGTAAAACTCATCAAATGACCTAAATGCCATAATATTGATTTTAATAATTGATTTTGAATAACAATATCAATAATGTGATCCCATGAAATTAAAAATATTACCTCCTCATTTGCGAAATAAAAAGAGATATCTGGCGTTTGAAGTCTTATCTGAAAGATCTCTTAATCGTGAAGAGGTGATATCAATGATTTGGGCTGCTGCTGGTGATATGTACGGAGCTTGTGGTGTCAGCCGCTTTGATCTGTGGGTAGTTAAGATTTGGCGATGTAACAACCAGGGTAAAAATATTACTAAAGGCATTCTGCGCTGTAATCGGGCAGAAGTTAATACATTGAGATCAGTTTTCCCCCTAATTAACCGTTTTAAGGGTAAAAGAGTGGTTTTTCATACGTTAGGTATTTCAGGAACCATTAAATCTGCAACTCGAAAATTTATAAAAAAGAATTCTATAAAATAAATTAGAATCCAAAAATAAAATTATTTTATGCATCAATTTTAAGTAATCAATTATTCAGTGCTAAAATAGTTCCCTAATCTATGAATTTCGAATCTTTTTTATACTAAAATTATTATATAGAATTATGTTATTTTTTTAACTTAAAATTTACAAGTTAAAAACAAATCATAATCGAATTAACGCTATAACTAATTATAGAATTAATCATATAATCATAAAAAGAAAAGAGATATCGATTGACTTATTGAAAACAGACAATGCAGGATATTGTACTGGATAAAATTCATTTATTATTGCAAAAAAAGAAAGAGAGGTAAATATATGCAACCGTTTCCAGCAGCAGGATATGATAAGGGTATATCTATATTTAGCCCTGATGGAAGGCTTTTTCAGGTTGAATATGCCAGGGAAGCTGTAAAGAGAGGTACAACTTCATTGGGTGTTAAATCAACAGAAGGAGTAGCGCTGGTGGTAGATAAAAGACCAACCAGCAAATTGGTAGAACCCAAATCAATAGAAAAGATATTCAAGATCGATGAGCATATAGGTGCAGCCACATCCGGTCTAGTGGCAGATGCCAGAAATCTTATTGAAAAGGCCAGAATGGAGTCACAGATCAACAGAATCACTTATAACGAACCTATACGTATTGAAACTTTAGCCAAGAAGATATGTGACTTGAAACAGATGTACACTCAGCACGGCGGAGTCAGACCCTTTGGTTCAGCTCTCATAATTGGAGGGGTAAATGATACTGGCTGTCGTTTATTTGAAACAGATCCCAGTGGTGCATTAATAGAATATAAGGCCACAGCTATTGGTTCTGGAAGAGCTATAGCCATGGAAGAGTTTGAGAAAAAATACAGAGAGGATATGAACCTGGAAGAAGCTTTAGAACTGGCATTAGATGCTGTTTACGAAGCTACTGAAGGAAAAACCACAGTTGAAAGTGTAGAAATAGCAGTAGTTGAAAAACAAACCAAGAAATTCCGAAAATTAAGTGATGATGAAATAGTAGAACATGTTGAAGAACTCCTTTTACGGAAGCCAAAGGAGGCAGAAGAGGAATAAATAATGGTAAACCTTGAAGATGCAGTTATAGCGCGTTTGGAGTATTATGGTGAACATTTCGAGATCCTGGTAGATCCAGATATGGCTGCTGATTTCAAGAGAGGTAAAGAAATAGAATTGGAAGATATACTTGCCGTGGAGGAGGTATTTAAGGATGCTAAAAAAGGTGATAAAGCATCTGAAGAAGCCATGATGAAGGCTTTTGACACCTCGGATCCATTGGAAGCTGCTGCTTTTATTATAAAAAAAGGCCAAGTACAGTTAACCGCACAACAACGTAAGGAAATGCAGGAAGATAAAAGGAAAAAAATAGTAGCCACCATTACCAGAGAAGCGATAAATCCACAGACCAAACTTCCCCACCCCACCAGAAGAATTGAAATAGCCATGGAAGAAGCTAAAATACATGTAGATCCATTTAAAAGCGTTGATGAGCAAGTTAACACAGTATTAAAGGCTATACGCACCAAGATACCCATAAGGTTTGAAAAGGTGAAGGTAGCCATCAGGGTACCTGGTGATTATACGGGTAAGATCTACAATATCATCCCTGAATTTGGCACTTCAAAAAAAGAAGAATGGCAGCAAGATGGATCATGGATAGCTGTGGTGGAAATACCTGGTGGTATGCAGGATAATTTTTATCGGAAATTGAACGAGCTTACCCATGGCGAAGTAGAAACCAAATTATTATAATTTACCAATATATACCATATGGATTAGTTTATTCTTATTTTAAAATAGGAGGCTTTTTAGTGATATTTATTGAAGATAAACAGATGGTAATACCTGGTGATGTTCTGGCAGATGAAGAATATCATTCAGGTCGAGGAACTTTTAAGGAAGATAGTAAGATATGCTCATCTTTGGTCGGTTTAGTAGCCGTGAGAGATAAGAAGATCAGCGTAATCCCTTTACAGAGCAAATATATACCAAAAAGAGGGGATGTGGTCATAGGGGAAATCACAGATATCAGATTCTCCATGTGGAACCTGGATATTAACTCACCTTATTCTGGTATTTTACCTGCCTCAGATGTTTTTGGTAAGGAAAAAAGGGAATTAAACAAAACATTCAATGTGGGAGATGTATTATTCTTAAGAGTCGTAGATGTAGATGAAGTGAAAAAAGTTAAACTAGGCCTTAAAGGAAGAGGGTTAGGTAAATTTAGAAATGGAATACTAATTTACATTACCCCCACCAAAGTGCCCCGACTCATAGGTAAAAAAGGATCCATGATCAACATGATCAAAGACCAGACCCGCTGTGAAGTAGTGGTTGGTCAAAACGGAGTGGTCTGGGTAA
>JAJFTX010000034.1 GCA_021372715.1 Methanobacterium sp.
TTATTTTAAAAAATAAAAATTAAATTTTCACCATAAAATACTTTTGTGGAGGATCTTATATTCTAGGCAAATATAACACTTATATTTATAAAAGAATAGATGTATTAATTCTACTTTTATTAACAGCCTTAATAATATCTAGTAGAATTCCTTTTATGGCTAAATTTTTATATGACTGGGATTCTGTGGGATTTGCCTTGGCTTTTAAAAATTATAATATCGCGCTTCATCAACCACATCCGCCAGGATATATTTTATATGTTGCAATAGGAAAAAGTGTGAACTATTTTTTTAATGACCCTAATTTTTCAATGATATTTATCAACATTATCTTAAGCGTTTTAACTGTTATTTTGATTTATTTCCTGGCTAAAAACATGTTTTCGAGAAATGTAGCCCTGATTGCTTCATTTATATTTGTATTTAACCCATTCTTCTGGTTTTATGGTGAAATCGCCTCTGTTTACTTAAGTGGTGCATTTTTTGCCACATTAATTGCATACACTTCCTATCTGGTTTTGCAGGGAAATACTAAATTAATTTATCTATCAGCAGCATTTCTGGGGATAGCCGGCGGTTTCAGACAGGAATTAATATTTTTCATGTTTCCTTTGTGGTTGTTTTGCATTTTTTATAAAATCAGAGACTATAAAAAGATAATCGCCGCCTTTTTAATGTTAATTGCTTCAGTTATGGTATGGTTTATTCCAACCATATATCTAGCTGGTGGTTATGAAAGTTATTCAATTCATTCTCAAACCTTACTATTTACTTGTTTTTCTAATTTTTCAGTATTTTTTGGAGGCAGTATTAACAGTCATTTGATGATGGATTCTCTGGTTATTACCTGGTCAATTTTAGGAATGGGAATAATAAGTTCATTTATTCTGATCTTATACTTGTTCTTAAACCTTAAAAAAATCTTTAAACTGGATTTCATTAAAAAAACAAAGGTAATCTTTTTGATATTATGGATAATTCCAGCAATCTTGTTTAATTTACTGATTTATATAGCCAAACCAGGCTATATTCTGATTTATTTACCTGCTTTTGTACTAATCGTTGCATATGTAATTTCAAAGTTTTCTATTAATCTCAATAAAATATTTAAGAAAATTCCGAAAAAATACTTTGCATTAATACTAGTTTTTATATGCATTTTATCAGGTATTATACAATTTACCAATCCCTCCCAAGGTACTCAAAGTGGTATAGTTGATTATGGGGTGATCAAAACATCAGATAATGATATGGAAATAATTAATTATGCTGTAGAGAATTTCAGCTCTAATGAAACATTATTGTTCTTTAGTAGTGAGAATAATTGGAGGAGATCTATATACTATCATCCTGATTATGAATCATATTCTTATTATTCTCGTCTTAAAGCAGGTAAAAATTATTATGGGCTGCGACATTACAAAAACAATTTAAACAGTGTTTCTGAAGCTGAAATATTCTATGTTGATCTAGATTCTAATAAAAAAGTGGTTTGGTTAATTAATAATCCTGATTTCTTAAGCCAAATAAAAACTGAGATAGGTTTGAATAAAATGGAATTACCAGATGGTTCCATGATATATTATAGCGAGTTAAACTTGCAAAAAAAATTCCAAATTTACAATTTTGCTTTCAAAATAGGATGAAAAAAGATAAAGAAATAAATAATTGATGATTAAGACGAAAATTAGTAAAAAATTTCATCAAGATTTCTTCAAAAAACAAATCTACCAAATATTATTTCTCTATTAGTTTTTATCGAGATCAGGGAAAAATGAGGTATGTCCTTTGAATAAACTTAAAAATATTCTTCACCAGTGGGGTCTATTATTCCTATTAATCATAATACTTGTAGTAGTTGTGTATTATCGGTTAAAAATCCAGATGAATATTGGGGCCCTATATGATACCTATGATTTTCTAGCCAATGCCGCTGAATTCGCCGGTAAAAGCATAGGCTATACAGATATCCGGCCACCATTCTTGTCCTTGTTAACTTCCATAATATTCCGATTTGAAGGTCTTTCCATAGCCCCGATCTTTTATATAGAAGCTTTAATTGATATTATGGGAGTCATCGGTTTATATTTCTTCTTAAAACTTAGATTTAATAATTTAAACAGTTTCTTGGGAAGCCTACTTTACTCAACATTTCCTATCCTATTAACATATGTCGGAGTAGGTTTCGCAGACCTTTCAAGCATTTCCATTTCTATATGGGCATTATATTGTACTGTATTAGCTGTTAAAAAAGATTCTAAATATTTTTTAGTATCTTTTTCCTTAGCATTGTTGGCTTTTTTAACTAAATTTAATTTGGCATTAATAATTTTTCCCCTTTTATTTTATATTTTAATAAGTTGGCAGAAGATAAAAAATCGGAGAAATATTATCTTTGGAATATTAATTGCTTTTTCAATTACAATTCCCCTATTAATGTTCTATTCAATTAAATATGGACATCCTCTGGCTCCATTTTTGGATTTTTATGGTACTAGTTCCGGTTCTTATGTGGGTGAATCTTATTTTGATTATAATCCTGACCCCTATTTCTACGTAAAATTATTACCCTTATTAATTGGAAATGGGGCTTTATTAGTAATATTCACCATAATAGGAGGGCTAATACTAGGTTATATCAAGTTATTGCTAGGAAAAAGTAGTCTTCCCACATTTAAATTTAATTTAAAAGAGAACTATATATTAAAAATAAGTTTGATTGTTCTATTTGTGGCATTTTTAGTAAGCTGGGGGAGGGTTTCTTATATATTTAGTGAATTAATGTTCTTTTTTATTCTTTTAGGTTTGTATAAACTGTTAAAAAATTATAAAAAAATTGATTTAGACTTTTTATTTTTATCCTGGTTTTCTACCTATTTAATCTTCATGAGTGCATATGTAATTAAGGATATCCGATACATACTGATGATTCTACCTTCCTTTACCTACTTCTTAATAAGATTCTTGGAAATAGCAGAAAATCAGGTCGGTTTAATAAAAAATAGAAAATTAACATTCTACTTAGCCCCATTACTCGTATTGGTGATATTAGTATCTACTGCTTTTTATCTACCAACCATTCAAGATGGAAATGTGTATTATCAAACCCTAAATATCAATATGAAGGAAGCCAGTGATTGGCTGGTGAGCTATGATCCAGATTATAAGTCTAAAATTATATATTCTGATATATGGCCCCATTCTGGATGGTTCCTCCAGATGAATATAGGGAAGATGCCAGAGTTCAAAGGCAATGAAAAACATTATTTAAATATAAAGAATTATACACCAACAAAAGATGATAGTATCGCTGCTAATAACTTCTTAGTTGAAAATAATGTTTATTACTATTTCAGCATCCGTAAATGGATTAATTTAGATAATTACACACCTATAAATAAATTTGGAATTGTCACCATTTATAAAAAAACATTTTAGGGCAGGTAGTATATAATTGAAAGGTTTCTATAATTCAGATAAAAAAGAAGAGAAAGAGAATATTCTCCATAAATATCTAATACCTTACAGTCCCCTCATTTTACTAATCCTCATAGTAAGTATTATATCCTATTACAGAATACTGATTCAGATAGATATTGGACCCCTATCAGATGCATGTGACTTTCTTTTAAACGCCATTTACTTCTCAGGAAACAGTGTGGGTTATTATGACTGGACTAGACCACTATTATTCCCCTTCCTCGTCTCTCTGGTCTTCAGATTTGGATATATATCCTCCACTACCATCTTCATAATAGACAGCATATTTCTAATATTGGGAGTAATCGGATTCTACCTTTTTTTAAATATCCATTTTAATAAGATAGAAAGCTTTTTAGGTGGATTGCTCTTTGCCACTTTCCCCAAAATATTAGTATTATCTGGGTTGGGTTATTCAGATTTTGCTTGCGGTGCTTTTATAATCTGGGCATTATATTTCATGGTCTTGGGAGTGGAAAAAAATGCAAAATACAATATATTAATGTTTCTCCTATTGATGATGGCATTTTTGACCAGATTCAATGCAGCTCTAATGATATTTCCAATCTTACTTTACTTGTATATGAATAAGGATAGAATAACCAGTTATAAAGCAATTTTAATAGGAATAATGGCTTCTTTTATAATGATAATACCAGTTTTAACCTTTTATTATCAAAAATTTGGAAACATCCTATATCCATTTGTATCCACCTTCGGAACTACCACCCAGACCTTATCAACAGAATATCACGCCTACGACCCGAATGTATACTATTTCATAGAAAGATTCTTCAATTTCACTGGATTTGAGACCATCATAATATTATTCATCATATTAATAGGATTATCACTGGTTATTTTAAAGAATAAACAGGAAATAAGGGATAAATTCCATCAAATAGGGAATATGAAGAATATAAATAGAAAATATAAGTTAATAATCTTTTCTATTCTATTAGTGCTGTTTGTTTTCACCTTTGGCCAGGTAAATTATCTGGTCAGTGAAGTAATATTCTTAGGATTAATGGTATCATTTTATTCTTTGATTAGAAACCTAAATATTAAAGATCTGGACTTACATCTACTGGTTTTGGCCTGGTTCATGGCAGTATTCATATTTAACAGTGTTTATGTGATAAAAAGTGACAGATATTTCATATTAATGGCCCCTGCAGTTGCCTACTTCCTAGTATTGGGTTTGAGATTTGTTTCAAACCACTTACCACTTAAATATAAAAATAGAAGTGTAACTTTTTCCCTGATCTCTATAATTCTGACTGTGATAATCTTATTATCCACGGCTTTCATGTTGCCAGTGATAGAACAGGATAATCAGAACTATAAGTATTCAAATGAACAAATAAGATTAGCAAGCCAATGGTTCAGTAACTATGAACCAGATTTTAGAAATAAAAATATCTACTCTGATGTGTGGCCCTATCTGGCCTGGTTTTTAAGAACCGATGTAAAAATCATGCCCACCTTTAAAGATGGCCAGGCATATATTGGTGGAGTGAAAAATACCAACTTCACAGCACAGGACAGCAAGGCATTCAATGACTATTTAGTGGAGAATAATGCTGATTATTATTTCTGTGTACTGGATCTTAATCTAACCTCATTTAAACCCATAAAAAGGTTTGGAAGCCTGATCATATACCAGAGAATATGAATTAATGTATTTAATAACTAAATTATAAATAAATATAAGTAAAAAGTATATTAGGGATTAAAAATGAAGATCGGGGTTATAACATCTGCCTATCCTGAATATGAAGATGATCCTCATGGTATATTCGTGCACCGATTGATGAGGGAAATCAGGAAAAGAGGACATGAAGTATATGTTATAGCTCCTTTTGCTGGCGAAAAAACACAGTACACACTTGAAGGAATAGATGTGAAACGATTTAACTATTTTTATCCTAAAAGATATCAACGACTTGCTGGAAGAGCTGGGATGATTGATAATGTTAAAGAAGGATTCTGGGTAAAGCTTCAGATATTACCATTTCTTTTCTTTAACATCCTATATTCGTTACGAAAACTAAGAAAAATGGATGTAATTCATGTTCAATGGCCAATACCCAACGGATTAGGAGCTTTGTTTTTAAAGAAGATTTACAGAATACCTTATATGAGCACAATATATGGTGAGGAAATATATCTTTCAAAACTATACCATATGATTCCAATTCTTCGTTGGCTGGTTAATAACTCATCAAAAATTGTAACAATCAGCACAGCCACCAGGAACACCTGCTTGGAAGCAGGAATGGATAAAAACTTAGAGATAATACCTTTTGGTGTGGACACTGATTTCTTCAGACCAATAGATAATCCCCGAACTGATGAATTTTTTCAAATATTATCTGTAGGGTATTTAATAGAAAGAAAAGGCCATGAATATCTTATAAGGGCTATGAAAGAAGTACTAAAAAAGCAGGATAATGTAAGATTAAAGATAGTAGGCTCCGGACCCTTCAAAACAAAGCTAAAAAATCTAATAAAAGAATTGGATTTAGAAGAAGCCGTGGAAATAATTGAAAATGTGTCTGATGAAGAACTATTAAATTTGTATACATCATCAGACCTATTCGTACTACCATCTATCATCGATTCCCAAGGAAACACAGAAGGATTGGGACTAGTTCTATTAGAGGCCATGGCATGTGGATTACCAGTGATCGGTTCTAATGTGGGGGGTATCACTGATATTATTGTAGATGGGGAAACTGGACTGTTAGTTCAGGAAAAAAATGTTTTAGAAATTTACAGTTCAATAAATAAAATGATAGAAGATGATGATCAAAGGCAGCAGATTAGAAAAAATGGACAATTAAGGGTAAAGGAACAATTCAGTTGGGAAAAAATTGCTAGAAACTATCAGAATATTTATCTAAATTTAATTTAGGTAATATATGTTAATTTCATATATTGATAAGTCTTCTTTAACGAAACTATAATATAATACCTTAATATGGATGCAGTTATTAGAAAGAGCTTTAATAAGTTTTATAGAGAGGATAGAATGAAAATTAACGATTAACATTGTGATCGTAAATGATTTACAATTATATTAACATTAGTAAATATGATCGTAAAAATAAGGTTATTTTAAAATGAAAATTGGAGTTATAACTTCAGCTTATCCTGAATTTGAGGATGATCCTCACGGTATTTTCGTTCACAGGTTAATGAGGGAAATTAGTAAAAAGGGTCATGAAGTTTATGTGATAGCTCCTTTTGCAGGTGAAAAGACACAATATAATCTTGAAGGAGTGAATGTGGAGAGATTTAACTATTTCTATCCCAAAAGATATCAACGACTTGCGGGAAGAGCTGGGATGATTGATAATGTTAAGGAAGGAACTCTGGTTAAATTTCAAGTTTTAACATTTCTTTTTTATAATATCATATACTCATTGCGCAAATTAAATAATATGGATATTATACATGTTCAATGGCCCATACCCAACGGATTAGGTGCTTTATTTTTGAAAAAATTATATGGCATTCCCTATATTAATACGATTCATGGAGAGGAAGTTCATCTTTCAAAACATTACCATCTGCTCTTCGCTCTCCGGTGGCTGGTTAATAATTCATCAAAAACTATAACCAACAGCACTGCAACAAGGAAGTTCAGTATAGATGCAGGTCTGGATGGTGAAAAGATTGATGTGATATCATTTGGTGTGGATACTGAGTTTTTCAGACCGTTAGATGTTTATAAAGATGAAAAAATCTTCCAAATATTATCAGTAGGTTATTTAATAGAGAGAAAAGGATTTGAATATCTGATACGTGCCATGCCACATATTTTAAAGGAATATAAAAATGTTCGATTGAAGATCATTGGATCCGGACCACTAGAATCTAAATTGAAATCATTAATCCAAGAACTTGATCTTCAAGAACAGGTGGAAATTATTAAAAATGTTTCTGATGAAGAATTATTGACTACCTACAATTCTGCTGACCTCTTTGTTTTACCTTCTATCGTGGACTCTCAGGGGAATACAGAAGGACTTGGTGTGGTTTTATTAGAGGCCATGGCTTGTGGATTGCCTGTTATTGGATCGGAGGTGGGGGGGATTTCGGATATTGTAAAGAATAATGAAACTGGAATATTGATGCAACAAAAAAATAGCTTATTAATAGCTAAAACAATACTTAAACTTATAGATAATACTAATCTTAGGAAGGAACTTTCTATCCGCGGATGTCAAATGGTAAGAGAAAAATATAGTTGGTATAATGTTTCTAAGAGTTATATTGAGTTTTATAAAATAAGTTGAATGTTTGGTAATACAATTTTATAGAAAAATAGTCTTAAGTACTTAAACTGTATAAAAAATTAATAGATAAGATGATTAACGTTACAAAAGCAGATATTCCTGGAATTGAGGAATATATGGAATATTTAAGATATATCTGGAAAGAAGCATGGTTAACAAATGATGGTGAACTATTAAAACTTCTTGAAATAAAATTAAAAGAATATCTAAAAATCAATAATCTAATAGCAGTTACAAATGGAACTTTAGCTCTTCAGATAGCATTAAAGTCATTAAATGTAAAGGATGAAGTAATTACAACTCCATTCACATTTTCAGCCACAACTAATGTTATTCTATGGGAAGAATTAAAACCGGTCTTTGCAGATATCGATGAAGAAACATATAACATAGATCCTATTGATGTGGAAAAAAAAATCACAGATAAAACTAGTTCAATACTAGCAGTTCACGTATATGGGAATCCCTGTAACTTAGATGCGTTACAACAGATTGCTGAAGAACATTCAATTAAATTAATCTATGATGCGGCACATGCTTTTGGAGTAGAATATGATAATAAGTCTATTTTAAAATATGGAGATATTTCCACTTTAAGTTTTCATGCAACAAAAATTTTTAATACAATCGAGGGTGGAGCTATAATAAATCCAAGTGGAAATTGTGTTGATCAAATCAAATTAATGCGCAATCACGGTATAAAATCAGAGGAAGAAGTAATTCTACCAGGAATAAATGCAAAAATGAACGAATTTCAAGCAGCTATGGGTTTATGCAACCTTAAAACTGTAGATCAAAATATAAAGAAGCGAAAAAAGATTTATCATCATTATTTTAAGAATCTTTCCAATGAAAAAGGTTTGAAGTTCCAGAAAATAACAGCATCTAAATATAATTATTCATACATGCCAGTATGTTTTGAAAAAAAAGATCTTAGAAATAATATCCATCAAGAACTCTTAAAAATAGGTGTAAACTGTCGTAAATATTTCTATCCCTTAACAGTAAACTATGAATACTTCAAGAATCAAAATATCGACGTGGTAAAAAAATACAACTTAAAAAACGCTTCAGATATTGCTGACAGGATATTATGCCTCCCCATCTACCCCGAACTCGAAGAAGAGATCATTGATGAAATAATTAACAAAATAGTTTCCATCATTTGATTGCTTATTTATATGTGTAATCTCCTTTATAGAAAAGTTTTAAGTTTTCTATATACTCTTTATGATCATAATATTTAGAACATAGGTTGAATTGTTGTTTTTGGTAATTTTCATATGCACTTTTATTATCAAGTCTTTTTAAATCAGAGGGCATTTTTTTTATTAATTCATCATAATTTTCATAAACTGTATCAAGTGATTCAAAATCCTTGGTGAAAAATCGGTGATTATAAACACTGAAACTTATTGCCCCACTAAATATTGGTTCGATGAAATATCCATCTAAACCTTCTCCGAATGTTAATGCCCATTTAGCCTTTGATATAATATTTTTAAACTCATCATAGGTCATATCTTTTATTATTTTAATTTTAAGATGGGGTAACTTTTTTTGAAGCATTTTTAACACTTCTGATCTTTGCGGATGTTTATCATTTGAAACAATTATTAATTCTTCTTTATTTGAATAATTTTTGTAATCGTATTGGTCAGGACTAACATATGTAGAAAGTTTATGTAGAGGAAAACCAAATTTTTGCCGATTTTTAATATTTGAATAATTTTGATGTGCTGTTGTGCCTGTAACCTCTGGAAAACGTTTTTTTAATTTTTGGATTTCGATAAAATTGTCATTGAAAACATCTATGTTTTGAATCATAATATTGATATGTAGATTATCTATATTATCTAAAATTGAATATTCTTTATCTGATATCTTTTTTAAGAATTGACCGCAAGCATATTCTGGAATATGTATTATTAAGCAATCTAAATCATTAAAATAGGATAATAACAATGGAAAATTGAAGATATAATTTTTATTTTTGAATTTTGTATACTTTAGTAACAGTGGTTCTCCGGGTAAACTACATAAAACTGTTTGTGCACCATATGTTTCTCCAATTTTTTTGGTCTCTTCATAAATAGAGGAAATTGATAAAATTCCTCCATGAACCATATCATATCCAGAGGTTAGAACAATTATTAATATATTATTTTTTTTGTTGTAATTTTTTTCTAACAATTTTTCCTGATTGGCTTTAATTTTAGGTTCATTAAAAAGTCTGGATATATTAAAAGAAATTTTCAAAAAAATTCTTTTCATTAAATCTAAAAAATTTCTCAGCATGTTCATATTTTATCATCGATTAATATTTCTATCATACTTGAGTCGAATGTGGGAATCTTGTGTCTTAAAAAAACTGTTTTTCTCTCGCGAAAGCTATCATCGATGAAAATCGCATTTTTAGGTTTGATATAATCCGATTTAGAATCATCTTTATTTAAAATCATTATTTCGTCAAAAAGACATTCTAATTTCCATTTTTTTAAATAAGATCTAATATTATTAACAGTTTTACTGATTAATATGATTTGACAGCCTTCGTTAACAGCCTGATAAAGGAATTTCATGATTTGTGTGTTAATTTTATTTTTAATGATGAGTGTATCATCTAAATCGACATAGACTTTATTATAATTAATATCATGTTTATAACGGTTAATTAGAGCTCTATCTATCTCTACATGATTGATATTTGTCATTATGTCTACTTTATAACCTTCTCTCTCATAAATACTCAACAAAGGAAAATTAACACCCATCACACGATTTGTGGCCATGGTCCCGCTAATTCTTGGTGCTATTTCCAATAGTTTATAATTACCTTTGGATTCCTGTTTTATTTGGAAAAACCAAGCTCCATGGAGTTCTAGTAAATTTGTTATACTCAAGGCATATTCTGTAAAGATTTTATTTAATTTAAATTTTACAGGTTTACTATTCATAGATATGCCGTTTCTCGTGCGTATTCTCTCTCTGCCGCCGCAAAATAGCAATCCCTCTTTCCTATGGCTGAAACAATCAACGGTATATTCCTTTCCGGGCAAATATTCTGAAATAATTAGATCGGAATTTTTTTTTAGCATGCATTTTAATGAATATGGATTATTTACAATTTCGGCAAATTGAGATCCTTGGCCCTTATCTGGTTTTACAAAAACAGGAAATTCCGTAATATCGGAAATATTATCGAAAGTTTGGGGCACAGGCAATATATTTCTAAACAATTCATAGGTTTTACTTTTAGATCTTGTAATTTTGCATGTTCTTGGGGGTGATGTAATTATTTTTGCATTGATTTTAGATGAATTCTGAGATAAGGCAAGTAAAACATCATCATAAGCAGGAAATATACAATCTATATCATATTTTTTTAAAACATAATTTAATTCTTCTATCCATTCTTCATGGTAAATATCAGGAATAATGGAGTGATTTTTAAAAACATATGGGGCATGATTTGAAACAGGACTTCCAGCTGAAAATAATTCCACTTCTTTACAATCTTTTAATGAATTCCATATTTCTAGCCCTACTTCAGTACCGCCAGGAAAAACTAAAATATTCTTTGTTTCAATTCCCATGATAATCACTAATTTAATTATATTATTTCAATAATTATTATTTATTTAAAATATTTCGAATAAGAGTAATATCTTCTTTATCAAATCCTTTTAGAATCACTAGTGTAACAAAGTAAAGTATTATAGATAAGATAATTAAAAATATTAAATTCCAGTTTATGAGTAAAATGATGCAAATACTCATTACTAGACTGGCTATCGCTATTTTTATTAAAAGTTTAGGTTTAATAGGTATTTGATCATAATTCATAGCACCAACTATTTTTAATCCGAATAAAAAGGCCAAGAATTCAGTTAACACGGTTATCACACTCGCACCTACATAACCATATTTAGGTATCACAATTAAATTCAAAATTATATTAAATACAGCACAAATTGCAGCTATTTTTGTTATTGCCATTTGTTTATCGGAAGCTTCAAGTAAACGGGCAAATGCACCACTCATGAATATGATTACAGCAGACCAAACAAGTATTTGAAGAGCAATAACTGCATTGCTGAATTCAGCACCATATATTAATAAAATTATTTTATCTGCCAGAAGGGTAGTGCCTATGCCCAAGGGTATTCCTATAATTGCCATATAATTGAAATACTTTTTATAAGCAACATTTAGAGATTCTTTGGAATTGATATAAAATTGAGACATTGCCGGGAATATTGCGGTGTTAAGAACAGAAGGGACGAATAAGAAAACCAATACTAGTCGGTATGCTGCGTTATAAAGCCCTACAGCTTCATTTCCAACCATCAC